>NZ_JBBMEY010000030.1:0-25664 GCF_040096285.1 Ruminococcoides intestinihominis
GCGCATACCGCCGGCGAATGGATTATCGACACCCCGGCAACAGCTACCACAAGCGGCTCAAAGCATAAGGAATGCACTGTTTGCAAGCGTGTACTGGAAACCGGTACGATTCCGGCAATCGGCAGCGGTGAGCATACCCACAACTACAGCTCTGACTGGAAATCCGATTCTATTAACCACTGGAAAGAATGCTCCTGCGGCGATAAGGCTGATGTTGCAGCACACAGCTTTAAGTGGGTGGTAGATAAGGAAGCAACTGCAACCAAAAAGGGTTCCAAGCATGAAGAATGCAAGGTTTGCGGCTATCAGCGTCCAGCGGTAGAGATTCCGGCTACCGGAACACCGACAGAGCCTACTGATCCTACAAAACCGACCAATCCGAGCAAGCCTGATGATACAACAAAGCCCGGAAGCACCAACGGCAGCGAAAAATCTCCTCAGACCGGAGATAACAGCAATATGATGCTGTGGTTTGCGGTGCTGTTCGTAAGCGGCTTCGGCGTATTGGGAACTGTCATTTACGGCAAAAAAAAGAAAGAACAAGCTGAATAATTCAGCTACAGACCTTTAAGCAAAAGGCGGTGACGGGAGGTTCCCGCCACCGCCTTTTTGCTGAGTCTGAGATTGGAGAAATGTTATGCAGGATTATCAATCCCCACGTTCCGGCGAACACCGGCAACCAGGGCGGTATTTGAGTGAATCGGAACGAATGGCTCAAAGAAATAAGAAAAAAAAGAAAAAGCAGAAACAACGCCGTATGCTGTTTGGCGGTGCTGCCGCTGCATTGATTGTTATAGTAGTTGTCATTGCACTTATCGTGAAAGGCTGCTCCGGCAGAACGGATGCGCTTGCGGGCACTTGGGATTTTGACGGAACTACGACATATGAGTTTGACGGAAATGGAACCGGCGCAATGGTGCTTCCCTCCATATCCTACGACTTTACATATACGATTGACGGCAATAAGCTCGTAATCGACTATTCAAATGAATCTGTACACGATTCTACTTATGAATTTACCGTTGACGGCGATATCCTCACAATGGTCGGAGGAGAAGGAACGGTCAGCGGGACTTATAAACTGACAAGGCAAGAGTAAAATATGGTGTTCAGTAAAAAACAGAAACTATTGACGGAGGTCTATATGAAAACTAAAAAAGTATTACCGTTAATCTCGCTCCTGTTTGTCGCTATAATGCTTTTGTCTGTTGGAATGATAGCAAAAGAGTATCGGGAACGCCAACAAGATATAAAAGGGTTTGAAAAATTATAGGATATTATAACCGAAGTTGAACAAACGGAAATGGCGGATAATGTTGAACAGACCGAAACACCGCAGGAACAGAAACAGTCCTCGCGCAATCTGACACCGTTATTTGAAGCAAACGGGGATTGTATCGGCTGGATATGTATTCCGAATACGGCGGTGAATTATCCGGTTATGTTTACACCCGAAGAACCTCAGAAGTACCTTCGTAAAAACTTCGAGGGTGAATACAGTGTGTCAGGTATTCCGTTTTTGGATGGGGCTTCTACCCCGGAATGTGACAATTTGATTGTCTACGGTCACAATATGAAAAACGGTACGATGTTTTCTGATGTTACACAATATAGGGATAAAGCATACTGGGAGGAACATCCGTACATTGAGTTTGAAACAGCAGGCGGATTGAGAATATACCAAGTCTTTGCGGTGGTTTGCCTGAAGAAAACAGATGAATGGTACGGCTTTTCCTGTTTTGAGAGCAAAGAGCAGTACCAAAAGGCAATTTCGGAAATTAAAGACAGGTCGCTTTACGATACCGGAATCGAGCCGCAGTTCAAAGAGCAGCTAATAACCCTTTCCACCTGCTTCGGAGACAGTAAAGACAGCAGAATGGTTGTGATAGGTGTTGAGCAAATAAGGTAACATACCACGGAGGTACTTATGGCTGAAACAAAAAGCAGGATTTTATATATTCTAATATACCTATGGCAAACACGGATGCCGAGCATTATGCCACAACCGGAGATATTATTACATACTTAAAGGAAAACGGTATCTCCTGCGACAGAAAAACCATACCGGGAGACATTGCGAAGCTCTGTGATATTGGTATTGATATTGAAGAAGAAAGAAGCCGTGAGAACCGCTATTCCCTGAGTAGTCATATGTTTACCCTGCCGGAAGTGAAGCTGCTGATGGATGCGGTGGAGTCCTCAAAGTTCATTACGGCAAGGAAAAGCTCGGAGCTTGCAGATAAACTGTCGCAGATGACAAGCGTGTATCAGTCGGAAGAACTGAAAAGGAATATCTATATTTCCGAGCGTGTCAAACCGATGAATGAGCAGATCTACTATTTGGTAGACAATATCAATAGGCAATCAACCAAGGCAAACAAATCTCATTTCTGTATTTTCACTATAACCAATATCGTGAGGAAGTTTCTAATAACGACGGTAAGCGCTATCATTTCTCCCCCTACTTACTTCCATGAAGCTGGCAATGGATAATGGAATCAGGTCTATTGCATTTCCTTCTATATCAACGGGAGTATATAGTTTTCCGGTTGAGTTGGCAGCAAAGATTGCAGTACATACAGTAAGTAGGTTCTTGCAGAATAATCCGGATTGTTTTGATCTGGTGGAGTGGGTGCTATTTGATACTCATACTGAATCGGTGTATGAATCTGAGGTTGATAAGTTATAAAACAAATAAAATGACAAAAGGGAGTTTTATGTACGCTGAAAAAATAGAATATGATGATATTGAAATGTCGAGCAGGTTACGGAATATTCTCAGAAGAAATGGTTTTGAGTCATTGGAAGGATTGAGAGAATATCCAAAGGAACATTTTATAAAGTTTCGTAATATGGGGCAGGCGACACTACAGGAATTATATCAGATTTGTGAAGAGCAAGGCATAAAACTTCGTAGTGTAGAAGATTTGAATGATAGGGAACATGGAGTCAGATTTGATGACTTCCTATGCATGGATGCGTTTAGAATGGGAATAAAAAGCAAAGATGATTTGAGAAGATACAGTCTGGAGGAACTTGAAAAGATGTGCCCGAAGGACAAGAGACTTTTTGTTCGATTAAAAAAACTGAAGACTGTTTATGGATGAAATAGGACATTTCTTCCTAAAAACAGTATATTTATGGTATACTAGCTAGTAGTAATGCAGTTTCAACCGACATTACATATTATTATGAGAAATTAATGCAAAGGAGTTACAATCAAATGGATAACAATGAAGTAGTAACAGAAGAAGTGGCAGCAGTTGTTGAAAATAATACAGGTATTGAAATAGAGCCTTTATTTGAGGAGCAGGTTGATTTTGATACATTCTCAAAGTCAGACTTCCGTGTTGTAAAGGTAAAAAATTGTGAGGCAGTACCTAAGAGTAAGAAACTTCTTAGATTTACACTTGATGATGGTACAGAGAATGAAAGAACTATTCTTTCAGGAGTACATGCATTTTACGAGCCGGAGGAACTTGTAGGTAAAACTTTACTTGCAATCGTAAATCTACCACCACGTTCTATGATGGGAATAGATTCATGTGGTATGCTTCTTTCTGCAATTCACAATGTAAATGGAGAAGAAAAACTGAAGCTGGTAATGTTAGATGATGCAATCCCAGCAGGTGCAAAATTGTATTAAGAGTATAAATGTCACATGGTTGTTAATAACTGTGTGGCATTTTATCGTTGTTGTTGATAAGGATATGAAAAGATGTCTAAAATAGAAGGAGAGCCGGATTGCTGCTCCGACTCAATCTTCCACATGGAATACATCTTCCACCAACATATTAAAGTACTTTGATATCCGCAGCATAAATTCGGCAGATGGGGTGCTGTCCCCACGCTCTATCCTGCCGACAGTTTTGGTGCTGTATCCGATAGCAGCGGCAAGGTCATCCTGGTAAATGCCACGCTGTTCGCGGATTTCTTTGATATTATTAGTAACCGCCATAAAATCCCTTCTTTCAGTTCTATATATATTTTCTTATTGTCAATTATGAAAAATAATGTGTCTAATAAAAAGGACTTGCGATTTATCGGTAATGTCCTGTAATAGCAGAAGCATCAGATTTTCCAAGAACTTTTCCAAATATGTCTAAGCGGTCGTTTTCTCCAACCTTGATAGGTGCATACTTTTCATTAAGCGAGATAAGGAAGATTCCGTCTTTATCGTTTTGTAATTTCTTAATATAGGCTTCTCCGTTAAGAGCGAAGATGCCGATTTCTCCGTTAGCAACAGATTCCTGTTGTAATACCCATGCAATCTGACCATCATGGAATTCAGGTTCCATACTGTCACCACTAATACGGACACCGAAAGTAGTATCTTCCGGCAGGATAGATTCATCTATGCGTACAGTCTCTTTCGGTCCGTCTACAAGGAAGTTACCGGTTCCGGCTGATACGGCATTTTCAAAAATATCAATGCTACGGAATGGAATTATCTTAGCAGTCTGCTTTTCATACATTCCGGATGCGTGGAGCAGATTGATATAATCCATAGCTTTTTCCTTGCCTTCATCAGTTAGTGATGAGAAAGGATCGGCAGGATTTACTCCAAAATATGCCTCATACATGTTAGTAATACCAAGGATTCTACACACTTTGTAAAATATGGTAACGCTTGGTTCAGCAAGATTTCTCTCCCAGTTGGATATGGCTTTATAGGAAATGGTAATGCCTTCCTTTGCCAGTTCATCAGCGAGATCTTGTTGGAGCAAGCCTTTCTTTTTTCTATATGTTGAAATGATTTCTCCGATTGAGTACATACATACGCCTCTTTTCTTTCATGCTGTTGATTTCAAATGTCTCTTTTCACTCCATAGTATATAGCAATAGTGCCAATTGTTCAAGCTAAAAATCCAATATAATGAGAAAAAGGACACATGTGTCCGTTGACAGTCGATTATTCTTGGGGTTATACTATGCCCTGTAAGAAACATTACTCATATACTTGGACTGAAGGTTATGGTAGTGACAAATTAAATGCAGGAGGTGATGCAGATGGGAGACAGGGTAATACTTCATTCAGATATCAACTGTTGCTATGCTTCGATTGAGCATCTGCATCATCCGGAGCTTGCAGGAAAGCCACTGGCAGTAGGCGGTGACCCGGAGGCAAGACATGGGATTGTCTTAACAGCCGACTATATTGCCAAGAAGTACGGTGTGAAAACAGGAATGGCACTCTGGCAGGCAAAGCAGGTCTGTCCGGACATAACATTTGTATCACCAAGAATGGACTTATATCTTCGGTTCTCAAGGATGGCTCATGAGATATATGCAGAATATACGGACAGACAGGAACCATATGGGATTGATGAGTGCTGGCTTGATGTGACAGGAAGCAGTTCCCTTAAAGGGGATGGATTGCTTATCGCACAGGAAATCAGCAGGAGAATGAAGTCAGAGCTTGGCATCACAGTGAGTGTTGGTGTTTCTTTCAATAAGATATTTGCAAAGCTGGGTTCTGACTATAAGAAGCCGGATGCTATCACTACTATGTATAAGAGTGAGTTTAAGCATAAGGCTTGGTCGCTTCCGGTGGCAGATCTTCTATACGTTGGCAAAAGTACGAACAGAAAGCTTGCATTATTTGGTATTAAAACCATAGGTGATCTTGCAAGAACAGATGAAGATGTGCTTAACAGTCACCTTGGAAAGATGGGCAGTATCTTATGGTCGTTTGCTAATGGCTATGATGATTCACCTGTCAAGCTGGAGAACACCCACGCTCCAATCAAATCCGTGGGAAACAGCACAACGACACCAAAGGATTTAGTATGCGATGAGGATGTAAAGATTGTTCTTTATATTCTGGCTGAGAGTGTTGCAGCAAGACTTCGTGAGAATGGATTCCGGTGCAGAGTGGTTGAGATAAGTGTCAGGGATAATGAATTATTCTCTTTTACCCGTCAGAAAAAGATTGACCATGCGACAAATATTACCGGAGAAATAGCTGCATACGCATATCAGATATTTAAGGAAAACTATAACTGGAGCAAACCAATCCGTAGTGTTGGTGTCAGAGGTGCAGATCTGGTAACAGATAATTATTGGGAGCAGATAGATTTGTTCTCAAGTGTGGAGAAACGGGAAAAGCAGATGAAGATGGATAATGCTGTGGATGAGATTCGCAGAAGATTTGGATTTTACAGCATACAGAGAGGGCTTATGTACCGGGACAGGATTCTGTCGGCAGTCAATGCAAAAGAAGAACACACAGTACATCCACATGGGTACTTTTCAGGTTAGCAACGAGAAGTGCCAATAGAGTAAAGAAGAGGGAGGCGGAACATGAGCGAAGCAGCAAGAATTAATCTGGTAGACAGAGCACCATTGACGGAGAAGCAGCAGAATGTGTATGAAAGCATTATGCAATATCAGCGTGTGAATGGCTATGCTCCTACTATCAGGGAGATATGCAAGATGGTAGGGGTGGCATCGACTTCAAGTGTTTATGCACATCTGAAAATATTAGAAGAAAAAGGCTATATAGCAAGGAAGATGGATGCTTCCAGAGCAATAGCAATCTTGTAAGGAAGGTGATTACATTGAGCAATAAGGTATATGTTGATGTACTTGCAGAGTTTTCAAAGGACGGACTGCTCATTCCCAAAGAGATAACATGGGAAGATGGCAGAAAGTATGAGATTACACGAGTAAAAGACAAGCGTAGAGCAGCCAGTACAAGGGCTGGTGGCGTTGGAGAGCGTTATACCTGCGTGGTAGATGGAAAGGAAATATTCCTTTTCTATGAAGATAACAATATGTGGTTTATGGAAAGAGCCGGAGCCTGATGTGATTGTGTGCTTACAGCACAATTCATATCAGTTGGCTTTAGATCAGCAAAGCCGGGGAATGTGCAGACATTCATCGGAACTCTCGGCAAAAGGCTTGCAAAGGTGATTTCCCTTTCCTTTACGAGTACAGAATTGTAGATTGATGATTTTGTATGAATAAGGAGCGAACTGAATTGAACAAAGAAAATGTTATAGAAATTAGATGTAAAAAATGCAACAAGTTAATGATGGAATATTTTGTATGCGGTGATGATTCCACTGTGGCACTTCAGAATATTGGAATTAAGTGTGACAGATGCAAGCGAGTGATGATACTCAAGAAGTATTCCGAGGGAATGATGAAGGAACATTCTGAGAATGGAACTTTCAGAATATAACGATTGAAAATTAAATTATAGCCCACCTGATAAGGGCACATCAAAAGATGGAAGCACCAGAGACGCAGGGGAAACGAACAGTATTTATGATACTGGTTTCCTCGTGCGTCTTTTTGTGCTGTAAAGGTAATCCGACTTGTTCGTTTCCAAGGGCGGCAAGGAGGATTTATGAGCAGTAAAGCACAGACAAGAGAAAAGGATTATGAGAGAGGAATACGAATTGCTGATAGAAGAAAGGAGATAGGATTATCGCAGGATGAGTTAGCTCATAGAGTAGGTATAGGCAGACAAGCATTATCTGCGATTGAAAATGGTGGAGATTTTAAGACACAGACATTAGATAATCTAGCAATCGTACTTGGTGTATCTGTTGATTTCATAATGTATGGAAAGAATGAAGAAAAGTCGGAACTATTATCTGAGGCAATGGATGTTCTTTCAGATATGGATGAATTGCAGATAAGACAGTGTCTTGCAATGATGAAAGCAATGAAAAGCGTGTCAGTTGAAAAGTGATTGTCGTGTTTACACGACATAATTGTCGCCTGTACACGGTCGGCAATTAAGGTGTGGCAGATTACAATATACTTGTGCTTGAGATACAGCACACCACGAGAGTGGAGGCGCCAAAACTCTCCAATACGAAATCGTAAAGGAGATAACAAAATGAAAAAAAGAGATTTTAACTTAGTAGGAAACGAAGGTACAGATAATCAGGAGCTTGCAAAGGGTATTGCATTTGTAAAGTCACGCAGAGCGGAACTCAATGTAGTCCAGATGGTTGAAAGTATGCGTGATCAGGCAATACCTAATGGAGTAATAATAAATGATGCGTATTGTGATCGCTCAATGACAAGGGACTATGACAGAGAAGCACTGAATGCTTTCTTTGCAACACTTAAAGAGGAAGATTTTGAGGTTGTAGTAGTCAGAAGCCTGAATGAGATCACCGATGACATTTATGATCTGGAGGAATTTGTGAAGACCATCACAGATATGGGCATATGGCTCTATTCTCTTGAAGTCGGTCCAGTGCCAATTACTGTATCTCATGCAGAGGACTTTGGATGCTAAAGGGGTCCTTTGGTAGATCGACAACAGAAAATCATTCCGGTCGGGACAAACAAGTCCCGGCTGTGAAGGATTGCAGATTTACACAGACTGCATTCGGAACAGTAGTACATGATTCGAGAGGGAAGTGGCTTGGTCAGTATGAAACAGAAGATGCAGCTGTAGAGATGATTAGAGAAATGGCACAGGACATTGGAGGGTACGACGATGAAATATGAAGGATATAAAATTGGTCCGGTGATTCGTGATATCCGTAAGGACAAGGGACTTCTCATTGAAGAGGTTGCTGCTAAAACTGGAATAAGTGTTTCGACACTTGGACAGGTGGAGCAAGGAGGAAGAAACCTGAGCATGAAAAATTTGTATATGCTTATGGAAGTTTATGAAACAGACGCAAATAGCTTACTTGCAATAGACTGTACACCGGATTCATTAGATTCGAGGCTAAAGCGGTTACCTGCAGATAAGCAGGATTATTTGAAAAAGACATTTGATTTTATGATAGAGCAGGCTTTGAAGTCAGCATAGGAGGCAGAGAATGAGAAGAAAGATTAAAAAGATGGATTGCATAGAATATCTTTCAGTGCAGGCTCCATTGGAAAAAGTAAATATGCTTGAAGACAAGCAGAGCAAATATATACATGAATTTGTAAAGAGAAAAGAATATTCAATCGTGGGAAAGATGAGACGCAATGGCTTTTCGCAGAGAGATGTTGATCGCCAGTGGAATCAGATTGTGAATATGATCCGCAAAAAGCAAATCAGTGGAGTAGTTGTTGCGAATATGGCAGCTATATCCAGCAGTGTCGCAGATGCTTATTTTAAGGTAGGACTGGTTATTGAAGCAGGCGGCATTGTGGTGACTGTAGATGAGGGCAGATTGGATATGCACATCAAGAAGGGAGCATAGATATGAGCAGACGAACAGAAAAAAGAAAGTATGGTAAATATAATAAATTTGATGTCGTGTATGCGGATTTTGGGAAAAACCCACATGGCATTCAGGGCGGAATCAGACCAGGAATAATTATTTCATGTGATGCAAGCAATCATGATGGTGCACCGCAGGTGTCAGTAGTCCCTTTGAGCAGTAAGTTAAAGGATATTCCGGTACATGTGATTTTAAATCCGAAGGATGTGAGTGGATTTGGATTAAGTAAGATCTCTGATTTTATGCCTGAAGATGCACAGACAATTTCAAAAGGCTGCATTAGAGCAAAAAGTGGAACTGTCATTGAGGATTCAGGCGTGAGAGAAGAAATAGACAGAGCATTGATACGACAGTTTGATCTGTTACCTGTAGCTCGCAAAATGGTAATGGAGGAGTTAGCAAATGGACAGCAGAACTAAAAAGACTAATAATAAAAGATTTGTTAGATATTCAGAAGGAGCAGAGATGTATTCAATGAGTGTGTCAAAGTTTATGCAGTTAGCTAAGGATGCAAAGGCATGTTATAAAGTGAATCAGCTGGTGTTGGTTAATCTTGATATTATTGACGAATATCTTGAAACTTTCCACATTGTAGATGACGAGTTTTATAAGTAATTATGAGAAATGACGCATTAGTTATAGAAGAAATACAAACAAGTATGGAGAAAAATGAGCCAAGAGAGAAAAAATGTATTGACTTTCGGTCAGACCAAAAGTATAATATGATTAAGATATGAAGGAGGCATACAGATGGCTAGAACTGGAAGACCAAAAGCAGATAAACCTTTTGATCATAAGGTGACTGTTAAATTCAAAGAAGAGGAATACCAGATAATGGTTGAGTATGCTGAGACTCATAATCTATCCATTTCGCAATTGATTAGAATGGGTGTTGAATTACAAATGAAGCAACAGGCTAATCAGTAGAACAGGCTCTTTTCTCCAGAAAGGAGAGAATAATGGCTTGTAGAAAAGATGGTAAAGGCAGAGTATTAAGAAAGGGTGAGGGTTACAGAAAAGGCGACGGAAGATACTCATATGTATATATTGATCCATTAGGCAAGAAAAGGACCATTTATGCAAAGTCTTTGGTAAAACTTCGAGAAAGAGAAGAACAGTTACAAAAAGATCAGTTGGATGGACTTGATGTCTATGTCGCAGGAAAGGCTGATGTGAACTTTTTGTTTGACAGGTACATATCAACTAAAACAGAATTGCGTAGCACTACTTACAGTAATTATTTGTATACATGGAATCATTTTATTCGTGATACATTTGGCAAGAAGAAAGTAAGAGATGTGAAATACTCAGACGTGTTGTTCTTTTATACAGACTTGATTAATAATCAGGGATTACAGATTAATACGCTTGAGACAATTAACACAGTATTGAGACCTACATTTCAGCTTGCTGTCAGAGATGATATCATAAGGAAGAATCCGGTAGACGGAGCATACTGTGAAGTAAAAAAGCGTAATGGTGGTGCCAGAAAAACAAGGCGAGCGTTGACTGTGGATCAGCAGAGAAAATTCATGGAGTATGTAGCAAAGAATCCGTTCTTTTATCACTGGTATCCATTTTTTGTATTTTTGTTAGGAACTGGATGCAGAATAGGAGAAGCAATTGGGATACGCTGGGATGATATTGATTTGGAGAATCGAATCATTGATATCAATCATAGCTTAACCTATTACCAGAGAGCGGATGATTCATATAAATGTGAGTTTAGAGTATCTTTGCCAAAGACGGAAGCTGGTAATCGTAGAATACCTATGATGCAGCAGGTATATGATGTGCTTCAGGAAGAATATGAGAGACAGAAGCAAGAAGGCTTTTGTGTTGAGAATGTGGATGGAATGACCAATTTTGTATTTACAAACCGATTTGGGATGCCACATAACCCAGCAGCAGTAAACCGGGCAATCAAGAGAATTGTGGATACACATAATTCAGAAGAAGAGGTGGCTGCTAAAAAGGAGAAGAGAGAACCTGTTATGATTCCAAGATTCTCCTGCCATATCTTCAGACATACGTTTGCATCAAGATTTTGCGAGAATGAAACCAACATCAAAGTAATTCAAGAGGTAATGGGACATGCTGATGTATCGACTACCATGAACATATATGCAGAAGCAAACCCAGATGTTACCAAATCAGTAATTGAGAAATTATCAAAAAATATGGATATTTTTTAGAAAAGAGTCCTGCGATTGAACTCTTTGAAGATTGAAAATATACCTATTCATATTGAGATAAATATGCTATACTCATCAAGTATTGTAGTGTTTGACACGGCAGTACATGTCTTAAAATAAAAAGACGTATTTTAAGGCGAATGACATCTTTTGGACGCACAAAAGTCAAAAAAACGTCCAAGAGTGACCACGTATATAGAATCCGGGAAAGCCTATTTTCCAAAGGTTTGCAAGGATATACAAGAGTTAGCTTAGCAATCAAAAAAATTCCCGACAATGAAGTCCTTAGATGGTGTAAATAAGAAAAATGATGTAAATAATACAGCTTCTGAAGCACCTGAAAAAAATGTAAAAACTGAGTCTGAAAAGATTGATTTTTCTAAAGTAAAGATTGAGCCTTTGTTTGAGGAAATGGTAGACTTTGATACATTCAGCAAGTCAGATTTCCGTGCAGTAAAGGTTAAAGAGTGTGTTGCAGTACCGAAGTCAAAGAAACTGTTACAGTTTACTCTTGATGACGGAACAGGCACAGACAGAACCATTTTAAGCGGTATTCACGCTTATTATGAGCCTGAAGAATTAGTAGGCAAGACACTTATTGCTATTACTAACCTACCACCAAGAGCAATGATGGGTATTGATTCTTGTGGTATGCTACTTTCTGCCGTTCATGAAGAAGAAGGCGAAGAAAAACTTCATCTTCTGATGGTAGATGACCACATTCCGGCAGGTGCAAAGCTCTATTAAGATGATGTAAAGATGTACCGTTTTACCAAATAGACGGGACGTACTTCATTTGTGAAAAAGCTTTGAAAATACACAAATACACCAAATTTACACCAAATGGTGCTTGAAACGGTGCAGAGCCTTAAAAATCACATAATTTTCAAAATATATGGGCAGTTCCATTGTGGAATTGCCCATTTTCAGAAAGAAAAAGATAAATCGGTAGTTGTGGAGGTAATTATCAATGAGAAATATTTACGATAATAGTGAATTTTTTGCCGCATATGCGGAAATGGGAAGAAGCAAAGATGGTCTGAAAGCTGCTGGAGAGTGGCATCAGTTGCAACCGTTATTCCCTAAATTACAGGGAAAAAAAGTTTTGGATTTAGGATGTGGTTACGGTTGGCATTGCAAATATGCCGCACAAATGGGAGCTACTGAAATTCTTGGTATTGATAGTAGTCAAAAAATGATTGCAAAAGCAGTAGCTGATAACTCTGATGACAAAATCAAGTATAAAGTTTGCGGTGTTGAAGAATACATTTATCCTGAAAATACTTATGACCTAGTTGTTTCTAACCTGGTACTGCACTATATCGAAAATTTAGCTAATGTTTATCAAAAGGTGTATTGCACATTAAAAGCAGGTGGGTATTTCCTATTCAATATTGAACATCCGACTTTCACCGCAGGTGTTAATGAGGATTGGATTTATGATGAAAATGGGAAACCTAAATATTGGCCAATCGACAATTACTATTACACAGGCGAAAGAGAAACCAATTTTCTTGGTCAACGAGTAATTAAACAGCACCACACATTAACGCAGATATTGAATCCACTTATAAAATGTGGTTTTCAAATTGAGGCTATTGAGGAAGCAATGCCTCCGGCAGATATGATGGGTATGCCGGGAATGTGTAATGAAATGCGTAGACCTATGATGTTGTTGGTTAAGGTTAAAAAGGTTTAATAAACAACTTCCAGTTTGCCAAACCCTTTGAGAGAGGAGAAATCTTTTTCTCAAAGGGCTTTGTTATATCTTTCATATTTAATTGACTTTGATTAAGTGTTGATATACTTCGAAAGTTCAATTTTTGAAATTAATATTACTGTGAAAAAATATTTATTGACAAAATTTAATGTATATGTTACCATAAAAATGTAAAAACAATACAAAGCTCTAAATGTGAACTAAAACGATATTTTTATGAATAAAGTGTGCTACACAGAAAACCCATAACAATAAAGATTATATTATGAAATAATTAATGAAAAACAAAGGGTGATAAAAGGAGGCAATTAATTATGAAAAAAGCATTTTTATTATTCCTTGTGTTGATAATAACTTGTGTTACTATAACGGGTTGTAAAGATTCTTCAAATAACACAAGTTCTTCAAGTGGTGCAAACAATTCAAGTAATACAATTACTTCAAGTAGTTCAAAAAATGCAAATGTTGGAATGATAAGGGACTTATCTGTGGATTTGGAAAGGAAGTATAGTATTCCTAATTCTGACAGTAATGTGTTAGAAGTTGTTTCAAAAGCTGATGAAGTTTATCAGAATGACCTAAATGAACTAATATCAGTATCAGATGATGTGATTCGTGGAAAAGTTCAAAATGTGACTTATACAAGCTATGAAGGTGTTGCTTGGACAAAATCTGATGTCTTGATAACAGATACATTTAAAGGTAATTTGAAAAAAGGAGATGTAATATCAGTGTTTACTTTGGGTGGATATATTCCACTTAGTGAGCATATTAAAGGACACAATGACGCATTTCGTTTTAAAGATTTAAGTGCAAAGAAAATTAAAACGACTTTCCTTAAAGAAACAATTGACGGTGAAAAACCAATTAAAAAGTCTGATGATTTGATATTGTGTGTAGTTAAAACTCCTGAGGATAGTCCATTACCAAAGGGTGCATATGAGCGAGTTTCTTATTCAGGGCAGTTATATGCCGAGAGCAACAAAGAATTTGTTCAAACGATTACCGATAGTTCCCACAAAACAGTGAAAACTTATTCCTATGACGATATTAAAAAAATGACAGAATAGAACAAATAATAAAAACCCTTTGAGGAAATCAAAAATTCTCAAAGGGCTTTTTCTATTTATTGTCTTGAAAATAAAGGATATATTATCTGGAAATTAGATGAAAAAAGAAAGAACATACCTTGCTTTGACGAACAAGGTAATTGAATTAAGTAATTGTCAGAAAGAAAAAATGATAGAAGCTTATGAAAAAATAAAATAGTGATTAATACAACGGAGAAAGAAAAGCTCCTTCATTAGAATAAAAATAAATTTTGTTGAGGTTAAATTGAGTTTTCCATTGTATTGTATTGCTAATGAATAAGAATAAGAAAAAGAACAGACAATGCTGAATGCTCTGGAAACAAGAATATCTGAGTATAGTATGTAAGTTCGTAACAGAATGAAAGGAGCGATTCAAATGAGCAATTTGGAAAATTATATGAAACAGCAAGCAATTTTTTGTGAACAAAATGATAACATTAGTAAAAATCTGTATTTAGAGTATGGTGTAAAAAGAGGCTTACGAGATGAAAAAGGCCAAGGTGTGTTGACGGGGCTTACAAATATTTCTGATATAAAAGCTTTTGAATATCGTGATCCGTATCATGTAGAGCCAATTGAATTGACAAAGAAGCGTTAGAGAAACGTATTTTTGGTACAGCATCTGCTTGGATGGGCAAGATATCTGTTCTGATAAAGGAGGAAGAAGATTGTGTTTCAAATATTAATTGTAGAAGATGATAAAGAATTAAGCCAGCTATTCCAAAATGTGCTTGAGAAGAATGGATATCAGGTCAAAAGTGCATCGGATGGAGCAATGGCATTAGAAATATTGGATAAAGAGTATATTGATCTGATCATTTCCGATATTATGATGCCGGTTATGGATGGTTATGAACTGGTGTCGGAACTCCGTTCAGCAGGATATCAGATACCGGTACTTATGATCACTGCGAAAGGTTCCTTTGATGATATGCGCCAGGGATTTCTTTCGGGAAGTGACGATTATATGGTAAAACCGGTAAATGTGAATGAAATGGTTTTAAGAGTCGGAGCACTGCTTCGCCGTGCACAGATACTGAATGAACACAAAATTGTGATCGGTTCAACAGAGTTTGATTATGATGCAATGACGGTTACAACTGATAAGGAAAGTCTTGTTTTGCCTAAAAAAGAATTCCTGCTTTTATATAAGCTTGCAGCTTCACCAGGCAGAACATTTACAAAACAACAGTTGATGGATGAAGTATGGGGATACGAGACGGAGGCAGACCCACATACGATAGAGGTACATATAGGAAGAATCAGAGAGCGTTTTAAAGATAACCCTGATTTTGAAATCGTAACAATGCGTGGAATTGGATACAAGGTGGTGAAAAAATAATGGAACAAAAGAAAGAAAAAGGATTGCGAATCCGATCCTGTCTGACTGGTGCAATCTGGTTGGCACTTGTATTTTCAACAGTCATATCTGCTTTATTATTTGCTTTTTTGAATCATTTTTTTAATCTGCCGGGCAGCATACCTGTGCTTGGCTGGCTTTTGATTTTCAATACATTGATTGCAGGGCTGATCACTTCCTTTATTAATGCAAAGTTACTGGAACCAATTACCAGACTTAGTAAAGCAATGAAGAAAGTTTCTCAGGGAGATTTTGAACAGCATTTGGAAACGAACAGCCGTATAGCAGAAGTTGGAGAATCTTATCAAAGTTTTAACGTTATGACAAAAGAACTTCGTGCAACAGAGGTGCTGCAGATGAATTTTGTATCTGATGTTTCTCATGAGTTTAAGACCCCGATTAATGCCATTGAAGGATATACAATGCTGCTTCAGGGAGAAGAACTGTCTCCGGAGCAAGAGAAATATGTAGAAAAAATCTTATTTAACACCCAAAGACTTTCCGGATTGGTTGGTAATATTTTGCTGTTATCCAAGTTAGAGAATCAGAATATACCAATGAAAAAAACAGAATATCGTCTGGATGAACAGATCCGCCAGGCATTTCTTTCATTGGAGACAAAATGGACAGAAAAAGAAATTGGTTTTCAGGTAGAATTGGAGGAAGTTAAATATACTGGGAATGAAGGACTTTTTATGCATATCTGGATAAATCTTTTGGATAATGCGATTAAGTTCAGCCCTTCAAAGGGGACAATTACGATGTTTCTGAAACAAGAACAGGATTCTGTTAAGTTCATTCTGGAAGATGAAGGACCAGGAATAGAGGATGATGTAAAATCCAGAATATTTGACAAGTTCTATCAGGTAGATGGATCTCATAAAGCAGAAGGAAATGGCCTAGGTCTTGCGCTTGTAAAACGGATTGTAGATAGTGCCGGAGGAACAATCAAAGCAGAAAACCGTGAATATGGTGGATGCAGATTTGTTATAGAGCTGCCAAAGCAGAAAGATGAGATTATATAGTTTTAAGATAAATTAGAAGATGGGAGGATTTATATGACATTTTATCAGGAGTTGCAGTTAAATCAGGCAGGTTCTAAAAACCTGTTGAAAAAGAGTGAAACACTAAAAGAAAAATTATATCATATGTGGGTATATCTGGTGAAGATAGCTATTACAATGACATTTTGTTTTTTCTTTGTTAGTATTTTCAGCATCATATTTGGAAATGAGAACAGCATTGTAGGTGTAGTAGTCTTATTATGTCTCATGGTGTTTAGAAATGCGGATCTGGGGATCCACACCGGACAATCTACGATGCTTTTGGCTTTGTTCTTTGTAATTATGACTGTATGTCCGCATTTAGCAAATCAGTTTTCACCGGTATTGGGAATGCTGTTAAATATTGCGGCACTGGCTGTGTTGATTCTGTTCGGATGCCATAATCCATTCATGTTTAATCAATCTACATTGGTTCTTGGGTATCTGCTGCTATATGGTTATGATGTTACGGGAAAAAGCTATCAGATGCGATTAGTCGGAATGGCTTTAGGTGCAGCACTTACCTGCTTCGTATTTTATCGAAATCATAAAAACAGAACTTATAAAAGAAATCTGAAAAATCTGATACAAGAATTTGATATCACTTCTTCCAGAACAAAATGGCAGATATGTCAGATTTTATGCGTACCGATTGTCCTTTGCATTGCAGAACTTTGTAATATGCCACGTGCAATGTGGGCTGGTATTGCGGCCATGTCCGTGATTTTGCCGTCTATGGACGATATGCACTACAGAGTCCGTAAAAGGATTGTCGGAAATATTGCAGGTGTTATATGTTTTACAGTATTATATTTTCTGCTTCCTTCGTCAATCTATGCATATATAGGAATTCTTGGTGGAATCGGTGTAGGATTTTCAGCACAATATGGCTGGCAGGCAGTATTTAACACATTTGGTGCTTTAGCCATTGCTGCAGAGACTTATGGACTACAAGGAGCGGTTAGTCTTAGAGTGATTCAAAATGTTTTTGGTGTTGTGTTTGCTTTAGCATTTTGTGTTATATTTTATTGGTTTATGTCTAAAAAAAAGGAAAGTGAGGAGACCGTACATGCAGAGTGAAGTGAATCAGGAAGAAAATTTGAATAGAATTATTACGGTCCCTAGATAAGGTTTTTATGATGAAAACAGTATATCATATGCGGTCATGCCTTGAAAATACTGTTCAGTTAAGAAATGCTGTATTTTTTAGGTGCACTAATGCGTAGAAAGCAGGTGTATGATGAGTTCAAATAATTTTTTGTGTATGACAAAAAGACAGATTGCATATCTGCCTCATAATGGAGTATAATGGTAACGAGATTTATGCAACCCGATACATGAAATCCCTCGTACTTGATAAATTTCTTCTTGCCGAAAAGGAGTAGGGACGTCGCAGGTTTACAATGGCACACGAAGCGTCACATCTTGAGTAAGATGTATGCAATGCCGAGTGAAGGACGCTTTCATGCAGAGTATGACAGTGAGCGTAGTTATTCCAAAGAGAAACTGGCTCAGATGTTTGCGTCTGTTGAGTGGCAGGCACAGCACCAAGCCACACTCAACAAAGCAATCCGCCGTATTATTCGTGACTGCAACGATGAGCAGTTTGAAAAGTCAGAAGAACCCGAAGTACTTTTGCCCCATTTTAGCGGTCACTTGCTTAGACATACGTTTACAACAAGAATGTGCGAAGCCGGAGTAAATATAAAGGTCATTCAGGACGCACTCGGACATACGGATATTTCAACCACGCTGAATATCTACACCGATGTTACCAAAGAATTGAAAACATCAGAGTTCAAAGGACTTGATAATTATTTCAAGGCACAGTAACAATCGAATAGACAGAGAGCATACAATCCGTTTCGGAAAGTATGCTCTCTTTATTTATATACATTTATAATGGAATTTGGTTTGCCGGTTGACTATCAGGCAGTAGATGAATATAATAAGTATCAGTGGAGAATTGCCGGGTTTCATAGTTCGACTTACATCGTTTACATCAAAACATACATCATTCGAGTGCCAAATTGCTGTAAACGAGTCCGAAAAAGTTGTTTTTAAGCCTATTCAAACGGCTTTAATGCCCGTTAGAACAACTTATTTCCGCAAATGAGAGAACCAAAACTGAAGCCTGTAGGTGCATCAAAATCTGCTAACAAGCCGGTTGCTGAACCTAAGGAAGAAAAGATTGACTTCTCTAAGGTAGAGGTTGAACCATTATTTAAGGATTTTGTTGACTTTGATACATTCAGTAAGTCTGACTTTAGAGCAGTAAAGGTTAAGGAATGTACAGCAGTTCCTAAGTCAAAGAAACTTCTACAGTTTACTCTTGATGACGGTACAGGTACTGACCGTACAATCCTAAGTGGTATTCACGCTTATTATGAACCTGAAGAATTAGTAGGCAAAACACTTATTGCTATTACTAACCTACCACCAAGAGCAATGATGGGTATTGATTCTTGTGGTATGCTACTTTCTGCCGTTCATGAAGAAGAGGGAGAAGAAAAGCTACACCTACTAATGGTTGATAACCATATCCCTGCCGGTGCAAAGTTATATTAATTTTTAATATTTAATTCAATGGGCAATTCCAATCGGGATTGCCCATTTTCAAAAAGAAAAAGATAAATCTGAATTTGAGAAGGTAAGTGAATGGGATACCACGATACAAGATACCATGGAGGAATATGATAATGTCAAAAGATGAGTATTTGATGACCGATACGCCCCTCAAAGCGTTGACGGTTTTTGCAATGCCAATGATTCTTGGAAGTTTTTTTCAGCAAATATACAATATGGCCGACTCTATTATTGTCGGCCAGTTTGTTGGTTCTTCCGCACTTGCAGCTGTCGGTGCATGTGCAGCATTGACCAATGTGTTCATTTGTGTGGCACTGGGAGCCGGTGTCGGAGCCGGTGTGCTTGTGAGCCGTTATTTCGGAGCCAGGGAGTATGGCAAAATGAAAACAATCGTGTCAACCTCCTTGATTAGCTTTTTGCTTCTAAGTATAGTCCTTGGTGTTTTTGGCTTTTTCTTCGCCAGCTCGATGATGAGTGAACTGCAAACCCCTGCCGACATACTGGATGATGCAGTACTGTATCTGCGGGTCTATTTTGTGGGCTTTCCGTTTCTGTTTATGTATAACATTCTTTCTACCATGTTCACCTCAATCGGCGAATCCAAAATTCCGCTAGGACTGCTGATTTTTTCGTCCATCCTGAATATTTTAATGGATCTTTGGATGGTAGCCGGGCTAGGTCTCGGTGTGTTCGGTGCGGCTATTGCAACCCTGATTGCACAGGGAATTTCCGCAGTGTTTTCGTTTTTGATTTTCTTTGCACGGATGCGGCAATATAAAAGCCCCTTTAATAGGTTTGAACGGAAGGAGCTGTATTCCATGCTTCGCATTGCGGTGCCGTCGGTTTTACAGCAGTCCACAGTGTCCATCGGTATGATGATTGTTCAGGCAGTGGTAAATCCTTTCGGTACACAGGCACTTGCCGGGTATACAGCAACGATGAGGGTGGAAAATGTTTTTTCATTGATCTTTGTATCCATCGGCAATGCGGTTTCGCCGTATGTTTCCCAGAATCTTGGCGCAAAGAAAATTGATCGTATCAAAAAAGGCTACCATGCTGCGCTGGTGCTGGATCTGTGCTTTGCGGCCATTGCGTTTGTGACCATCGAAGCGCTACACACGCAGATCTCCTCGCTGTTCTTAGGAAAAGACGCAACGGCGTTGGCCTATCAGGTGTCTGGTGATTATATGAGGTGGATTGCTTACTTTTTCATCTTCATGGGTATCAAGATGGCAACCGATGGAGTCCTTCGCGGTCTCGGAATTATGCGTCCGTTCCTCGTTGCAAACATGGTGAACCTTGCGATTCGTCTGTCCGTTGCCTTAATCTGTGCACCGCGTTTCGGCATTGCCTTTGTCTGGCTTGCTGTACCAGCTGGTTGGCTTGCAAACTTTTTAATCTCCTATGTGGCTCTCAGGAGATCATGGCCGACTGATAAAATGGCATCCATTAGTTAACTCCCAGTTTGTCGAACTTACCCTTTGAGAGAGGAGAAATCCTTTTCTCAAAGGGTTTTTTATATCTTTTATAATCAATTTGACTTTTTATATATGAATATTTATAATATAATCAAATCAAATGTGTTAGAAATGGTGCAATTTGCAAGTGCTTTATATGATTATATATTGATTTATTAAATCAAATGTGTAAAATGAATATGTAATTAAAATGGGTAGTTCGGTTATGAATTATCCTTTATTTTATAAAGAGGTTGTTATGATTAGAAAAGCAGTAGTAGAGGATTTGCCTTATATTAAGGAAATTTATAATGATGCAGTTCGCAATACAACTGCATCATTTGACATTACAGAAAAAGGTGATGACTTTTTTAGGACTATGTTTGATGAGCATAGTGGCAAGAGAATTTTTTATGTTTATGAAAAAGATAACAAAGCAGTTGCCTATGTTACACTTTCAAAATTCAGTCATAGAGATGCCTATGATACAACAGTAGAACTTTCTGTTTATGTTAATAAAGATTATAGACATCAGCATATTGCCACAGAATTAATGAAATTTGCCATTAACTTTGCAAAAGAATGTAATGACATATATACAATAGTTTCACTGATTACAGATGAAAATAAGGAAAGTATCCATTTGCATAAGAAATATGGCTTTCGGTTTTGTGGCAAAATCCAAAAAGCCGGTGTAAAATTTAACCGTGATCTTAATGTTGACATTTATCAGCTGATATTTTAAATAGCAGTTGCAAAACAATACAAAATATGTTATTATGAATATATAATTACTATGCATATTATATAATCAAGGAGGTGCGATAATGGCAGATAAAGAGTGTTGTGTATTGACATTGCCTTTACAAACTGAAATTTGGCAAGAACATATAATTGAAAAAAGATTTGCTATTATGGAGCATCTCAAAAATCAACTTATTGCTAAAGAATTACGAAGATTAAAAAATCTAGAAAGAACAAAAGAATATCGTAACTTAATTGATGAAATAAATAACACTCCAAAAGAAAAGAGAAAAGCACTTTTTTCGAAGCGAAGAAAACTCTTGAAAGATAGTGGCTTTAATAGAAATAAATTTAAGGATGATATGGCTGTTATGCAAAAGCATTTTGAAGAACATATAGCTACTCAAATTGCACAAGAAGCAGCGTCTGATGTTTGGAGAAGTTTTGATAAATATTTATTTAACAATGGTAAATATATTCACTTTACTCGAAAAGGTTCTTTAAGTAGTATAAATTGTCAAAAAATTAATAATGGTATGAAGTATATAGATGGTTACTTTATATGGACTTGTGGTATATGTAGTGGTAAGAGAGACCGAAGAATAATTCTAAAAATTAAAGTTACACCACCTAAAAATGAATATGAAAAAGAAATGCTTAGTAAGAAAATTAAGTATTTGCGTATTGTGAAAAAATGGGTTAAAACAAGATATAAATATTATCTGCAATTTGCCTTAGAGGGAAAACCTGTTAAAAAAGATAGGATTGTTAATAAAGGCAATGTAGGTATAGACATAGGTACACAAACTGTTGCAATTTCATCAGCAGATTCAGTAAAAATACTTGAATTAGCAGATAAAATAGATAAAAATCATACTAAAAAGAAAATACTTCAAAGAAAAATGGACAGAAGTAGAAGATACACTAATCCTCAAAATTACAATGAAGATGGTACAATAAAGAAACCACCTAAGGGACAGAGATTTTCTTGGTATAAATCTAAAAAATATATTCAACTTGCCGGAAAGGTAAGAGAATTAGAAAGAAAAAATGCTGACATAAGAAAATATCAACATACTTGTTTAGCTAATTGGATTTTATCATTGGGTGATACAGTTTATGTTGAACAAATGAATTTTAGTGGATTGCAGAGGAGAGCAAAAGAAACTAAGATTGATAAAAATGGTAAGTATGCAAAGAAAAAAAGGTATGGAAAATCTTTAGCAAATAAAGCACCATCAATGTTTTTAACTATATTAGAGTCTAAATTAAACCAATATGGTGGACAGCTAAATAAGATTAATACATATGAATTTAAAGCAAGTCAATATGACCATACTGATGATACATTCACTAAACATAATAGAAGTGAGAGATGGCATATATTGTCTAATGGAGATAAAAACCAACGAGATTTATATTCGGCATTTTTAATTATGAATAGTGATATAAGTTTGAAACATTGTAATAGAGAAAAGTGTAATGAAACATATAGTAATTTTAAAGTTTTACAAGATAAAGAAATAGAAAGATTATATAGTGATATAAGAAAGGGTAATTGCAAAAATATTTCAAGTTTTGGTTTTCAAAGAAATGCGAAAGCTATGTAAAGTAGATGTAATAGTGCATTCGCACTAAATAATTAAATATTAGTAGGACAGGGCATGTCCTAAACTACCAATGTATTAATTTCCTTTTGTAAATTAATACGATAGTAAATGGTTAGGGAAGATAACTCAGTGCTTTTTGGCTTTAATTTTTATAATTTACCCAAATTGAGAAGGTTATAAAGTACCGATACCTCCACAAAATTGTATAATTGCAGTTGCAATCTACATACACAAGTGGGTTGCCAGCAATCGGTGTCTTTGAACCAACTTGATTTACTGAAGTTGCAATCTACATACACAAGTGGGTTGCCAGCATATTACCAATAGAATTGACAACACCTTTGACAAGTTGCAATCTACATACACAAGTGGGTTGCCAGACTCGGTCAACGATAAAAACAATAATATTAAATAGTTGCAATCTACATACACAAGTGGGTTGCCAGATTATGATGATATCATAACGAAACTGAACTTGTAGTTGCAATCTACATACACAAGATGTTGTAATTATTTTATAAATTTAGAAACTAATATAGGACAGTACTGAGTTACTGTCCTATTTTTATAATATATTAATGAAATAACTCTAAAAAATCTCATTTTGGAAAAAGAAGATAATTGAAATTGTATTCATAATATGATAGAATACATATGTATAGTAACTATTGTTAGACAGAGTGTGGCTTTTGCTTAGAAAAGCAAAATATTCATACAAAACTTTAGATGTACATAAAGATAAATTTTTATATAAAGAAGGTATATTATGCGTTCAGATTTAATTAAGAAAGGCCCTACAAGAGCACCTCACCGTTCTCTTTTAAAGGCTATGGGTATTACAGAAAGTGAAATGAAAAAGCCTTTTGTTGCAGTTGTTTCAGCTAAGAGTGACTATATCCCCGGTCACAAGCACTTAGATGATATTGCTGAAGAAGTAAAGGCAGGTATTCGTAATGCCGGTGGTGTTCCATTTGAATTTAACACAATCGGTGTTTGTGACGGTATTGCAATGAACCATAAGGGTATGAAGTATTCTCTATGCTCAAGAGAAATCATTGCTGACTCAATTGAAATTATGTTAACTGCTCATCCACTTGACGCAGTTGTATTTATCCCTAACTGTGACAAGATTGTTCCCGGTATGCTTATTGCTGCTTGTAGAATGAATCTACCATCAGTTTTCGTTAGTGGTGGTCCAATGCTGCCCGGTGAAAAAGACGGTGTTAGATATGGTCTATCCGAAATGTTCGAGTATGTTGGTGCTTGTGCTAGTGGTAAGATTACAGAAAAAGAACTTGCTGAATATGAAGACAGTTGTTGTCCAACTTGTGGTTCTTGTTCAGGTATGTACACAGCCAACTCAATGAACTGCCTAACAGAAGCTATCGGTATGGGTCTACCATTTAACGGTACAATCCCAGCAGTATATGCCGGTCGTAGAAGACTTGCTAAGACTGCCGGTGAAAGAGTAATGTACCTACTTGAAAATGATATTAGACCAAAGGATATTATCACAAAGAAAAGTTTTGAAAATGCTCTAACTTGTGAAATGGCTCTTGGTTGTTCTTCAAATACAGTTCTACACCTACTAGCTATTGCTTATGAGGCTGATATTCCTGTAAACATTGAAGTAATTGACGAGATTTCTAAGAAAACTCCTCAGATTTGTAAGCTAAACCCAGCCGGTAAAATCTTCATTACTGACCTTAACGAAAAGGGTGGTATCCCTGCAGTTATGAAGGAACTTTCTAAGAAGGGTATCATCAACACAGATTGCCTAACTGTTATGGGTACTGTTGGTGACAGAATTGCCAATGCAAAGGATGCTGACGGTGAAATTATCCACACAGTAGATAATCCACTTCGTCAAGACGGTGGTATTGCTATTCTTAAGGGCAACCTTGCTCCTGAAGGTGCAGTTGTTAAACAGGGTGCAGTTGCTCCTGAAATGATGCAACACACAGGTCCTGCAAGAGTATTCAACAGTGAAGAAGAAGCAAATGACGCTATTCTAGCAGGTAAGATTGTTGCCGGTGATGTTGTTGTTATCCGTTACGAAGGTCCTAAGGGTGGTCCTGGTATGAGAGAAATGCTTTCTCCTACATCTGCTATTGCCGGTGCAGGTCTAGATAAGGAAGTTGCTCTTATTACTGACGGTCGTTTCTCAGGTGCTACAAGAGGTGCATCAATCGGTCATATTTGTCCTGAGGCTGCTGCCGGTGGACTTATCGGTCTTGTTGAAGAGGGCGACTCAATCACAGTTGATATTACAAACAGAACTCTAACCCTAAATGTTGCCGATGATGTTCTTGCTGAAAGAAAGAAGAACTTTAAAATGCCTGAAAAGGAACTTTCAGGTTACCTAAAGAGATATTCAAAGCTTGTTACTTCTGCATCTCAGGGTGCTGTTTTTGAAAAGTAATTTTAGTTTTGGTTATTACTTTCTATTTTTAATCAGTATTTAACTTAATAAAATTTAGACCACTTACAATTGTAAGTGGTCGTTTTTGTTATGAGCAACTTTATAAGTTTATATATTTTGTTTGCTAGTTAGATAAATTAGGGTTTTTCAATTTTGTCTGTGGGTAAAAGAAAATTTGTAGTGAGAATATATACCATAAAATCATATAAATCTATGACTCACAGGTGTAGGGGACATCATTGATGTCC
>NZ_JBBMEY010000031.1:0-24531 GCF_040096285.1 Ruminococcoides intestinihominis
CTCCAAAACAATCCTTCCACCACTTCGTGGTCCCCCTTCCTTTACACAAGGAAGTCTGGATGGTTTCTACTAATTCTAAATATCTACCACATAACAAGGCAAGTTCTAGCACCACAAACAAAATTGAAAAACCCTAATTTGCATAACAAGCTTATCTTTACCAACAGACAAAATTGAAAAACCCTAATTTATAGTGCAAATGAAAAATAATTCAAAAAGAAATCGGCAAACGAAAACCACTATTGTGTAATACAATAGTGGTTTAAAACTCATTTTAAATTTATTTCATTAGAATATATACAAAAAACAAATTATGCATAGTCCTCTTCGTAGTTACCTAAGAAGCTAAATTCCGGTAACTCTGTACTTAATGCACATAGAAGTTTTGTAACTTCATCATTCTTAACATTACCTGTAAAGTCAAGATAGAATAGATATTCAAAAGGCTTATTAGCCATTGTTCTTGACTCAATTTTGGTTAGGTTAAGACCTAGGGAACTAAATCTGCATAGTACACTGTAAAGTGTACCTGTAACATGAGGTAAACCAAAGCATAGGCTGATTTTCTCAGCATTTTCAGGAATATATAGCTTTTTAGAAATAACAATAAATCTTGTTGTGTTGTCACTTCTGTTTTCGTAATTTTCAGCAAGTACCTTTAAGCCATATTCCTTAACTGCACTATAATTACAAACTGCTGCAAGGTTAATTCTCTTACTGTTTGCAACATCCCTTGCAGCAATTGCAGTGTTAGCAGATTGTAGTGTTTTGTAGTTGTTAGCAGTTATCTTGTCACTACATTGTGCAAGTGCTTGAGGATGTGACCATACTTCTTCAATATCCTCTAAATTAGCCTGTGGAATAGATGCTAGGTAGTAGTGGATTGGTAGGTCTAGTGACTTAATAATATAAAATCTATGTTTTAGAATTAAGTCATAAACATCACTTACTGAACCGGCAGTAGAATTTTCTACCGGTAACACACCATAGTCAGCATCACCGTTTTCAATAGCCATAAATACATCTTTGAAACTTTTACAAAACTCAGGTTCACAGTCAGGGAAAATCTTTAGAGTAGCCTCGTGGTTGTTAGCACCGGCAATACCTTGACAAGCTACCTTAGTATTTTTGTTGTATGGAATGTTAGGAGAAGAATTTTCAATAAGCTCTTTCATTTCTTTACCTGAGCCAACAATATTGTGTTGTAATGCTCTGGAAAGTTCCATAATGTTGCTAAACAGTAACTGTGCTGCATATCCGTATTCTCCACCACGAACAAGTACATCATCAAGAATTTCATTCTCTCTGTCTTGGTTAAGAATAGGAATGTTGTTTGCCTTTTTATAGTTGCCAACATCCTTAGCACATTCCATTCTGCGTTTAAAAAGTTCTATAAGTTTCTCATCAATTTCGTTGATTTCTTCTCTTATTTCTTTTAAATCTCTCATTATCTTCACACCTTATGAAAGTAAATCTAGTATTGTAATAGCTGTGATTGCCTCAATAACCGGTACTGCTCTTAGGACAATACATGGGTCATGTCTGCCTTTAATTTCAAGAATATCATTCTCTTTAGTTTCAAGATTAATAGTTTCTTGTTTTTGAGCAATAGATGGTGTTGGCTTTACTGCAACCTTAAATACAATAGGCATACCATTTGTAATGCCACCAAGAATACCGCCACAATTATTTGTTTTAGTATATACATTTCCATTTTCATCATAACGGAAATTATCATTGCTTTCACTACCACGCATTTCTGAAAGGTCAAAACCTTTGCCAAATTCAATGCCCTTCATTGCAGGAATACCGAATACTGCTTTGGCAATTCTGCCCTCAATACCATCAAACATTGGTTCGCCAATACCGGCCTTAACACCAACAACACCACATTCAATAGTGCCACCAACAGAATCTTTATCTGCTGATGCATCAGAAACAACCTTACGCATAGGTTCTTCCTTACTTTCATCAATAAGTGGGAAAGAACTGTTAAGCAATCTGTCTATTGTTTCATTATCTATGTTGCAGGGATTAAATTCTTCATCATATACATTGCCGATACTGTTAATATGAGCAGTAACCTTAATTCCTTTTTCTTCAAGTAGTTGTTTACATACTGCACCGGCAAAAACTATAGGAGCAGTAATTCTGCCACTAAAATGACCACCACCGGCAATATCGTTAAAACCATTGTACTTTACATATGCCGGATAATCACTATGTCCCGGCCTAGGGCATCTTTTAATATCTGAGTAGTCCTTGCTCTTTGTATTGTTATTGTGGATAATTGCACAAAGTGGTGCACCTGTAAGTACATTGTCAACTACACCTGAAAGAATTTCAGGAAAGTCAGCTTCTTTTCTTGGAGTAGCAGTTTTGTCATTACCGGGAGCTCTTCTCTTCATTTCGTGAAGAACCTTGTCCATATCTATTTTCATACCGGTAGGTAAACCGTCAACAACAATGCCGATAGCCTTACCGTGACTTTCACCAAATACTGAAATTTTAATTTTTTCACCTATTGTTGATGACATTTACATTACCTCCCAGTTTTTTAAAGTCCTCAAAAAAGTTAGGATAACTTTTGTTGATAGCTTGTGCGTCAGTAACAGTAACTTTGTTTCTTGAAATAATTGATGCAACTGCACTTGCCATAACAATTCTGTGGTCGTTACAGCCTTCGGCTTTACCACCGTTTAGCATACCTGCACCTTGAACAATTAGTCCGTCATCAACTTCAGCTACCATACCACCAAGGTTATTAATAGCCTCACAAGTGGTCTTTAGTCGGTCGCTTTCTTTGATTCTCAGTCTTTCTGCATTGTAGATTTTTGTGACACCATAAGCACCACTGCCACATACTGCAAGTACAGGTACAAGGTCAGGAATTTGACTTGCATCAATGTTAATTCCTCTTAAGTCGCCTTTATTCTTAACCTTTACAAAGTCTGTGCCAATCTCAATATCAGCACCGAATTTCTTAATTAAATTACAAATTTCTCTGTCACCTTGTGTGGAATTTGGGTCAATTCCTTTTACGGTGATTTCACCACCAAATGCACCGGCAACCATAAAGAATGCTGCCTGACTCCAGTCACCTTGTACTGTGTAGTCATGAGGTGTGTAGTGCTGATTACCCTTTACAAAGTAGCCGTATTCGGTTTCTTCAACTATTACACCAAATCTTTTCATGGTGTCAATTGTCATATTTACATAACCCACACTTTCAAGAGGTGAAGTAAGTACAATTTTACTGTCACCATCAAGTAAAGGTAAAGCAAGTAGTAGTCCTGTTACAAACTGACTTGATACATTACCCGGTAGGGAATATGTACCACTCTGTAATTTACCCTTAGTATCAAGAGGTAAACCACCCTCAGTTTCACACTCTACTCCATGAGTAGGCAGTAAATCCAAGTAAATACCGATAGGTCTTTGTGGAAGTCTGCCTTTGCCAACAAAGTGACCACTAATTCCCAAAGCACTGACTACAGGAATTAAAAATCTTAATGTGCTACCACTTTCACAACAATCAAAAGTACCCCTACCACTAGAAAAAAGGTGACTGCTGTCAATAGTCAGCGTGTCACCCTTAACTTCTGTTTTAGCTCCAAGAGCATTGACACAAGATATAGTTGCCTCAATGTCTTGAGAAAGTGTAATAGGAGAAATTGTACATTTACCCATAGAAAGTGTAGCACAGATAATAGCTCTGTGACAGTCACTTTTTGATGCAGGTATGGTAACAGTGCCTTTTAGTTTAGCAGGTGTTATCTGTACAGTTGTCATTTATACTTCCTCCGGAACATCAATATATTGTTGAAAATCTCTCAAATCCATTGTTGATACTGTGGCATCTCCAATAGACTTTAGTATTACTACATCAATGTTGTGACCAGAACTTTTCTTGTCACTTTGTGCAGCAAAAGCAATATCTCTAACTTCGCTGTCATCATGAGTAGGTAGGTTGTACATCTCGCAAAGTTCTGCAATCTTGTTAGCAGTACCCTTAGGAGAATAACCGTCCCTTTCACTGGCTTTAGTCATCATAACCATACCTATGGCTACAGCCTCACCGTGAGAAAGTTTCTTGTATTCGTAAATTTTCTCAAGTGCATGACCAATAGTATGACCAAAGTTAAGTAGCTTTCTTTCGCCACTTTCTTTTTCATCTTTCTGAACAACATCTCTCTTGATAGAAACACATCTGTGAATAATGTTTTCAATATCAAGTTCATCTCTGCCTTTTTTTAGTAGTCTAAATAAACCGGCAGACTTGATGCAACCATACTTGATAACTTCTGCCATACCGTCATTTAGGTATCTTTCAGGTAAAGTAGAAAGTGTATCAGGGTCAATAAGTACAACACTAGGTTGCCAAAAAGCACCTACAAGGTTCTTGCCTTGTGGAATGTCATAACCTGTTTTGCCACCAACTGATGAATCAACCTGTGCTAATAGGGAAGTAGGTACTTGTACAAACTCAATACCTCTTAGGTATGTTGCAGCAGCAAAACCTGCCATATCTCCCGTAACACCACCACCAAGAGCAAGAATCATATCTTTTCTTGTGATATTGTTGTCAGCTAGGTGACTATAGATTGCCTCAATAGTTCTAAAGTTCTTTGATGTTTCACCGGCCTTAAAGACAAATTCGGAAACAATAAATCCAGATTGCTTTAAGGAAGTGATAACACTTTGACTATATAATGCGTGAACATTGCTATCTGTTACAACAGCAATTCTTGTTGGGGAAGAAACCTTTTTGATATATTCTCCACAGTGGTTGATTATTCCTCTGTCAATTATAATCTCATACTTTCTTCCTGTATTTACTTTAAGCTTTTTCATTCGCCTAAAGCCTCCTTAATTTCATGTCCTTTTTGTAGCAAAGACATAAGTTTTTCTTTATCATCCTTTGATATAGCATCTTCTATATCTCTGATGTTTTTGATTAAAGTTTCAAGTTCCTTTAGTAGTGGTGCTTTATTTTCCATAAAAAGCTCACTCCAAAGTTCTGCGTTAATGTTAGCTACTCTTGATACATCACGATAGCTACCGGCAGAAAAACCCTTGTGGTTCATACAGTTAGGTGAAAGAACATAAGCACAAGCAAGTACATGAGGTAACTGACTTGTAAAAGCAATCATTCTGTCATGTTCTTCCGGTGTGGTGATTTTGATACCACCGAAACCGATAGAAAGGTTAAAGTCAGCAACTTTCTTTACTGATTCATCATCTGCACCACAAGGTACAATAATGCAACTGGCGTTTTTATAAAGGTCACTGTCAGATACATCAAAGCCGTTTTTCTCTTTACCTGCCATTGGATGAACACCAACAAATGTAAAGCCAAACTCTTTGCTAAGTGCAGTTAAGTCATCACAGATTTCTGTCTTAATACCTGAAGTATCTGTAACAATAGCACCTTTCTTGATTTTGTCACCATTTTTTCTGATAAAGTCAACAGCAGCACCGGGATAAACACCAAGGATAACCATATCTATATCTGATAGGTCATCAGCAGAACCAATCTTATCTATAGCTCCACACTTTAGTGCTTTCTCCAGTGGAAGTGGACTTCTGTTTATACCAATTACATAGTGGTCTGTGTATTTCTTGATAGCCTTACAGTAAGAACCACCAATAATACCTAAACCAACAACTGCTATTTTCATTTTATTCATCCTTTATAGGGCTGACTTGATTCTGTTTACTTTCTTTACAACTGAGTCAAATTCTTCAGGTGTAAGTGACTGTGCACCGTCACATAGTGCATGAGGTGGGTCGTTGTGTACTTCAATAATAAGACCGTCTGCACCACAAGCTACAGCAGCCATTGCCAATGGTTCAACAAGCCAGTTCATACCGGTAGCGTGACTTGGGTCAACAACAACAGGTAGGTGGCTTAAACTTTTAACAATAGGAATAGCTGAAAGGTCAAGAGTGTTTCTTGTATATTTTTCATATGTACGAATACCTCTTTCACAAAGGATAACCTTTTCATTACCCTCAGCCATAATGTATTCGGCACTCATTAGCCATTCTTCAATAGTTGCACAAAGACCTCTCTTTAGTAAAATAGGTTTATCAAGTTTACCTAGTTTCTTTAGTAGAGTGAAGTTCTGCATATTTCTTGCACCAACCTGAATAATGTCAACATCCTTAAATAGGTCAATGTCAGATTCACTCATAATTTCTGTAACAATAGGAAGACCTGTTTCTTCCTTTGCCTTTAGTAGTAGTTCAAGGCCCTCAGCCTTTAGACCTTGGAAGGAATAAGGTGAAGTTCTTGGCTTAAAAGCACCACCACGAAGTACATTAGCACCTGAAGCTTTAACTGCTTTTGCAATTTCTGTCACCTGTTCTGCTGATTCTACAGAGCAAGGACCTGCCATTAGTGTTAAGCTACCGTCACCAATCTTTGTACCGTTAGATAGTGTAATAACAGTATCATCGGGATGAAATTTTCTGTTGGCTTTCTTATATGGTTCTTGAACTCTTCTTACAGAATAAACAACATCCTGAGCATTAATTGTGCCAATATCAATAGCAGTAGTGTCACCGATAAGACCTAAAACAGTTTCGTTAACACCTTGCCACTGATTTACTTCAACATTGTATTTCTTTTTTAGAGAAGTAGAAAAATCCTCAATAGTTTTCTTGTCTAATCCTCTTTTAAGAACTATAATCATTTTTTATTTCCTCATTTTCTATCCTTAATACTCATTTATATCATACATATAAAATACATTATAACACAAAATTTACGATTTGTGTAGTAGTTATAATATTTTATCACTTTAAAGCGATAATATCAATAGAAAAAACCTTTATTTTACTGCATTGAGTATGTCAGAAGCTACCTTTAAAGGACTGTTGTCACCATTAATAACAACATCACTTGCACTTTTATATAGAGGCATTCTTTTTTCATAAAGCTCTTTCATTGCCTCATCTTTGTCAGGCCTCTGAAGTAGTGGACGAGTAGTATCGTTCTTTAGTCTTTCTTTTAGCACTTCAAGTGGTACATCAATCAGTACAATAGTACCGTTTTCTTTTAGCACATCAACATTTCTTTGGAATGTTAAAGCACCACCACCTGTAGAAATAATAATACCGGACTTTTTAGATAGTTCTTTACAAGCCTTGTACTCTAAATCTCTAAAGTAGCTTTCGCCATATTTTTCAAAGATTTTAGAGATTGTTATACCCTCGGTTTCTTCAATATATGCGTCAGTATCAATAAGGTTCATTCCTGACTTTTTCTTTAGGTTTTCACCTACAGTTGTTTTGCCACAACCCATAAAACCGCATAGAATTATATTTTTCATTACTTATTCTTTAACTCCTCAAGACAGTCTACGCAAAGCTTGTTAATGTCATCTTTATTAAAAGTAACATCATTCCACTTTTGCTGAGCTACTACTGCTTGCCATACTAACATAGCCATACCACCGATAGCCTTGTTGCCAAAAGCCTTAGCTTTCTGTACAAGCTGAGTTTCTAAAGGATTGTAGATTGCATCAAATACTGCCTTAGAATTTTTGATAATTTCATCATTAACAGGACAGTTGTCAACTTTAGGGAACATACCAACAGGTGTTGCATTTACAAGAACATCAATTTCACCACTTAGTTCATCAAGTAGGCAAACCTTAACCTCTGTTTCCTTAATTGATTCTAGTTCTTTCTTTAGGTCGTTAGCCATATTAACATCATCTTTACGAACTGCAAGTGTTAGGTCATTGTCAGCTAAAACTGCTTCATAAGCCATTGTTCTTGCAACACCACCACAACCAAGGATTACAACTCTGCCACTAAAAGGAATATCGGCACTTTCAAGAGCTTTTAAGAAACCGTCAGGGTCAGTAGTATATCCCTTGTGAGTACCGTTGTCGTTAAATACAGTGTTAACACTACCATATAATTTAGCCTTTGGGTCTAGTTCATCAATAAGTGGGATAATGCCCTGCTTATGAGGAATTGTAATGTTAAAACCGTTTAGGTACTGTAATTCTTCCTTAAACTTTTTTTTAAGTTCTTCCGGTGGAATATCATATACACTATATTCTGCATCAATTCCGGAAAGAGAAAAAAGTCTTTTATGAATGAATGGTGACATAGTATGTCCGATTGGATGTCCGATTACTGCATATTTTTGTTTAGCCATAATTTCTCCTTGAATTTTCTTATTAAAAATGTAATAAAATATAAAAATTTTCAAATAAATATTGACAAAGTTACAATTTGCTTATACTATAATTGTAACGGCTATGGATATATTTTATCAAATATGTGATAATTTGTCCATAAAAGCTGAGGATTATTTTGTTAATTTAATAGGAGGATAATTACTATGGTACTAGAAAAAGTAAAAAGCATTCTAGCAGAACAGTTTGATGTTGAAGAGGATACAATTACAGAAGAAACTTCTCTACAGGACGATCTAGGTGCAGACTCTCTTGATGTTGTTGACCTACTAATGTCAATTGAAGACGAATTCAGCATTGAAGTTCCTGACGAAGATGTTGAAAACATTAAGACAGTAGGCTCACTTGTAGCTTATATCGAACAGAACTCTTAATTTTAATTGTTCAAGATAGGGTTGGCTTTTTGCCAACCCTTGTTTTATTTTATGGTAAATTTACGGAAAAACCGTTATAAACACTTGAAAAAACTACTCCTATTTTGTATAATAAAAATAATGCGTAATAGACTTGAAGGGAGTTTATATTAATGGGTAAAAATAAAAAATTTGTTTCTGCCATTACAAGTCGTGATGAAGATTTCGCAAAATGGTACACAGACATTGTAAAAAAAGCAGAATTAACTGATTATAGTGGTATTAAGGGATGTATGATTATCCGTCCTTATGGTTATGCTATTTGGGAGAACATTCAGGCTGACCTTGACAGAAGATTTAAAGAAACAGGTCACCAAAATGTTTATATGCCTATGTTTATTCCGGAAAGCCTACTACAGAAGGAAAAGGATCATGTTGAGGGCTTTGCTCCTGAATGTGCTTGGGTTACTGTTGGTGGACAGGAAAAGTTACAAGAAAGACTTTGTGTTCGTCCAACATCAGAAACACTTTTCTGTGAACATTATAGCAAGATTATTGAAACATACAGAGACCTACCAAAGCTATACAACCAGTGGTGTTCAGTTGTAAGATGGGAAAAGACAACTCGTCCATTCCTAAGAACAAGTGAATTCCTATGGCAGGAAGGTCACACAATGCACGAAACTGAGGAAGAGGCAAGAGAAGAAACTCTAAGAATGCTACGGGTTTATACTGACTTCTATAAGGAAACACTTGCTATTCCTGCTGTTATCGGTAGAAAAACAGAAAAAGAAAAATTTGCCGGTGCTGAAGAAACATACACTATTGAACCAATGATGCACAACGGTGTTGCACTTCAGGGTGGTACATCTCATTACTTTGGTGATGGCTTTGCAAAGCAGTTTGACATTACTTTCCAGGGTAGAGACAATAAGCCTCATTATCCACATCAGACTTCTTGGGGTGTATCTACAAGAATGATTGGTGCTATTATTATGGTACATGGTGATGATGAAGGTCTTGTACTTCCACCAAAGATTTCTCCAATTCAGGTAGCTATTGTTCCTATTGCTCAGCATAAGGAAGGTGTGCTTGATAAGGCAAATGAACTTTATGACAGACTAAAGAAGCAGTTTAGAGTTAAGCTTGATGACAGTGACAACTCTCCTGGTTGGAAGTTCTCTGAATATGAAATGAAGGGTGTTCCTGTAAGAGTTGAACTTGGCCCTAAGGATATTGAGAACAATCAATGTGTTATTGTTCGTAGAGATAACAGAGAAAAGATTTTTGTTCCACTGGATCAGCTAGAGGACAAGATTACTGAAACTCTACAGGCAATTCACGACAGTATGTATGAAAAGGCTCTAAAGAATATGCAGGAAAAGACATTTACTGCTAAGACTTATGATGAGTTTATTGATATTGCTGAGAATCACCCTGGCTTTATTAAGGCTATGTGGTGTGGTGATACTGCTTGTGAAGAAAAGCTAAAGGAAGTTACACATGGCGTTAAGTCAAGATGTATTCCATTTAATGAAGAACATATTGCAGATACTTGTGTATGCTGTGGCAAACCTGCAAAGCATATGGTATTCTGGGGAAAGCAGTATTAATAAATACTTTAATAATTAAGAGTTTTTTAGAAAAGGAGGGGTATTATGCCAATTAAGGTAGCAAACAATTTACCAGCTATTAAGATACTTGAGGAAGAGAATATTTTTGTAATGCCGGAAGACAGAGCAATTACTCAGGATATTAGACCCCTCAAAATTGTTATTCTAAATATTATGCCAACCAAAATTGCAACAGAAACCCAACTTATTAGATTATTAAGTAACACTTCTTTGCAAGTTGATGTTGACTTACTTCATATGAAAAGTCACTTGGCTAAGAATGTTAGCCAACATCACCTAGATACATTTTACAAAACTTTTGATGAAATTAAGGACACAAGGTATGACGGTATGATTATTACCGGTGCACCGGTAGAACATATGGAGTTTGAAGAAGTTGACTATTGGGAAGAGTTAACGGAAATTATGGATTGGGCAAAGAAAAATGTTTGGTCAACATTCCACATTTGTTGGGGTGCTCAAGCAGGACTTTACCATTATTACGGTATTCATAAGAGAGAACTTGATGAAAAGTTAAGTGGTATCTTCCGTCACAGAATTTCTGCTAAGTATCATCCTTTACTTCGTGGACTTGATGATGTGTTTATGATGCCTCATTCAAGATACACCGAGAGTATTCCGGAAGAGATTTATAGCAACCCTAACCTTGATGTACTTGCTACCAGTGAAAAAGCCGGTGTTGCTATTGTTGCTGACAAAACTTGCAGAAAGATTTTTGTTTTTGGTCATGCAGAATATGACAGAATGACTTTGGCTGATGAATATAAAAGAGATTTAAAAAAGGGTATTAACCCTAAAATTCCTTATAGTTATTTTCCAAAGGATAATGTTGATGGTATTCCTGATAAAAAGTGGAGAAGTACAGCTTTCTTGCTTTTTGCAAACTGGCTAAACTACTTTGTATATCAGCAAACACCATTTGACTTAAATGAACTTAATAATTAACGCAAATAAAAACACCTATCAGTTAATTCTGATAGGTGTTTTTGCTTTACCGGAGGGAAATTTAGCAAAGCATTTTTGAGCGAATATTATGTAAAATTCTTTTTTCTTTTCTGCTGACTTGTACTTGAGTCATATTTAGGGTTTTGCCTGTTTCTTTCTGGGTCATATGCTTAAAGTATCTTAGTTCAATAAGTTTGTTATCTTCATCGCATAAGTCCTCTAAAGCCTTTTTTAGCGAGATTTTTTCGGTACATTCCTCCTCACAAGAGTTTACTGTAAGGTCAATTTCGGTGTTTTCTTCTGTGGTTAAAGATATAGGCAGCCTACCGGCATTTAGTGCATCATTTACCTTTTCTTCTGTGGTGCCTAATTTTTCTGCAATTTCACTTATAGTAAGGTTGTTTTCTTTCTCGGTAAGGGTGTTTATTTTTAGGTAAAGTTCCTTTAGGTTACGGCTGACCTTTACTGTGCCACCTTCTCTGAAAAGCCTTTTAATTTCACCTAGAATCACCGGTACTGCATATGTACTTAATTTATAGCCTAATGTGTCATCAAACTTATCAACTGCCTTTATAAGTCCAACACAACCTGCCATATATAGGTCCTCATATTCAATGCCTTTGCCCTTGAATCTTTTGCAACAAGAATGTACAAGTCCTAAATTTTCTTCTACAATTTTATTACGACTTTTCATATTTTGTCCTAATAATCTTCTTGTATAAGGTTACTGTTGTGCCTTGATTTTCCTTTGACTTTACCTTTACTTTGTCCATAAAACTTTCCATCACTGCAAAGCCAAGACCGGCTCTTTCTTCACCACCTGTTGTAAAAAGTGGTTCCATAGCTTTCTTAATGTCAGGAATTCCCTTGCCTTTGTCACGAATTTTGATGGTGATTAGGTTGTCCTCTGAGATTTCACCTTTTATGTAAATTATTCCACTGCTGTCGCTGTAGCCATGTACAATACTGTTTGTGACAGCTTCAGATACAGCAGTTTTTATATCGGAAAGTTCATTTATTGTAGGGTCAAGTTGCAGTACAAATGCAGACACAACACTTCTTGCAAAACTTTCGTTTATACTTTTTGAGGGGATTTTCAGTTCCATAGAATTTACAATATTCATTTTACTACCCCCAATGTTTGAATACCGGCAAGGTTTACCATTCTTTTTAGATTAAGTGGTAGGTTAACAACTTCTAGCTTGCCACCGATTAATGACATTTGACGAAATCTTCCCATTATTAAGCCTATACCACTACTGTCCATAAACTTTACATTAGAAAAGTCTAATGATAGCTTTTGTGGTCGTAGTGCCTCTGTTTGGGAGTCAATCTCTTGCCTTAGCGATGTACTTGTGTGTTGGTCAATCTCACCATTTAAAAATACTGTGAGAGATTTGTTTTCATATGTTGAGTTAATCATTTTCAACTTCCTTTTCTGAAATTTGAGCATAAAAAAGTTCATACTATTATAATAAATAGTATGAACTGAAAAATTTGTATTATTCTGTTGGATAGAAATTATTTTTTAAATTTATTCATTAAAATAGGTCTGATTTCACCGGCTAGGTAAAGTGAACCACAAATCATTACTGTACCATTAATTTCATCAGCCAGTGCAAGGGCTTTGTCAATAGCTTCTTCCGGTGTTTCACAAGGAATAGCATTGTTGAATTTTCCTTCACACATTTTTGCAAGTTCAGTATTGCTGATTGTTCTTGGATTGTCAACAGTTAGTGTGAATACTGTGTCAAATTTACCGTCAATAAAATTAAGTGAATGGGTAATGTCTTTATCCTTTAGCATACCCATAATTAATACTCTAGGTGCAGTTGTGTATTCATCAACACTTTTTGCAAAAGCTTCCATACCGTTAGGATTGTGAGCACCATCAAGAATAACTGTAGGTTCTTTTGAGAGAACTTCAAACCTTGCCGGATTATTGGCCTTTGCAATACCGTATTCAATATCGGTAGGGGTAATGCCAAAGTAATGTTCATCATTTAGTACTTCAATAGCAGTTAAAGCAGTTTTTAGGTTGCTGATTTGGTGTAGTCCTACAAGGTGTAGGGTAAACTCTTTTCCTTTATATTTAACAATTGTTCCATCTAATGTGGAAAGTTTTACTTTTACTTTGCAGTCCTCGGCAAAGTGATACATATTGTGCTTTTCTACACAATCCTTTACAATTTGCTTTTCAATTTCCTTGTGAGTTTGTTCACCGATAACTGTGTTGGAGTCTTTCTTGATAATACCACATTTTTGGTAAGTGATTTTCTCAATTGTATCACCAAGTACAGCAGTATGGTCAAGGTCAATCGGTGTGATAACTGAACATAGTGGTGCAGGGATAGTGTTGGTACAATCAAGCAATCCTCCCATACCTGTTTCAAGCACAACAATGTCACACTTTTCAATGTAATAATAGTAAAATGCAATAGCATTTACAAATTCAAATTCTGTAATGATTTCATCATTCTCAGCCATTTGTTCTACAAATGGATAAATGTATTCTACAATATCGGCTAACTTCTGCTTTGGTATCATTTCACCGTTAATCTGTATTCTTTCTCTAAAATCAGTGATGAATGGTGAGATGAAAAGTCCTGTTTTGTACTTAGCCTCAGTAAGTACAGAACTAATCATTTGGCAAACAGAACCTTTGCCGTTAGTACCGGCTACATGAACAAATTTGCATTTGTCCTGAGGGTTGCCAATAAGGTCAAGTAACTTTAAAATTCTGTCTAGTCCCGGTCTTGAACCAAAATGTAAAAGACCATGTATTTTTTCTAATGCTTCAGTATATGTCATAGTAATTCCTTATAAATCTCATTCTTCTTAAATCCGGTTAGTGATGCAATTTCTTTACTGGCAGTAGTAGCTTTTTCTCCATTTTCGATTAGCTTTTTAGCCATCTCTACTGCATCACTAAGGGTGTATGTTTCTTCTTCTTCCTTATGTGGTTTGCCACCAAGTACAAGGACTATCTCTCCCTTTAGTCCTGTTTCTCCATAATCTTCATAGGCCTTGTCTGTTGTTGTGCGAATAACCTCCTCATGAATTTTGGTTATTTCTCTAACAATGGATAGCTTTCTGTTTGGAAAGTAATTTGCAAAGTCCTTTAGTGTGTTGGAAAGTTTGTGGGGTGCTTCATAGAAAAGCATTGTTCTTTCTTCATTTATTAGACTTTCCAGGTGTTCCTTACGGCTTTTCTTATTTACACTTAAAAAACCCTCAAATGTAAATCTGCCTGTTGGCAGTCCTGAAATAGCCAATGCCGAGGCAAAGGCAGTTGGTCCGGGAATAACAATGGTAGGAATTCCTTTTTCTTCACATTGCATAATGAGAAGTTCTCCCGGGTCACTGACACAAGGCATACCTGCATCTGTAACAATAGCACAAGTTTCACCATTAAGAATTCTATTTGTGATTATCTCACCTCTTTGAAGTTTGTTATGTTCAAAGTAGCTAACCATTTCTTTCTTTATACCAAAATGGTTTAGTAGCTTTAGTGTTACTCTTGTGTCCTCAGCAGCAATGAAATCAACTTTTTCAAGTGTTTCTATTGCTCGTGGGGAAAAGTCATTTAGGTTACCTATTGGAGTACCTACTACATATAATACACTCATAATTGCTCCTTATAATTTCCGTAAACCTTTAGCATTTCTTCTGAATATTCACCTTGGCTATTTTCTATCATCAAGGTTTCTTCTGTAGTCATAAAGCCTCTCTTGCCACCTTTTCTGCCTTCTACTAATACCAACTTAGGTGGTTTGTTTAGCCTTTGTTGTACAAGTCTTAGCCTTTTAGGTTCAATTTTGTATTGCCTCATTAGTACAAGAATATCAGTTAGCCTTTCAGGTCGTTGACAAAGACAAAACCTACCTCCAAAGTTAAGTAGGGAAGAACTGACCTTTACAATATCTTCCAAGGAACATTCTACTTCATGTCTGGCAGTTTTTTTCCCTGAATGTGGGTTGTGTAGTCCTGTGCCGTTTTCTTTATATGGTGGATTACATACCACAAGGTCAAAGTAACCGAAAGGTACTTTGCCTTTTAGGTCTTTAAGGTCAGAATTAATTACAGTAACATTTTCCAGGTTATTATGCTTTATACTCCTTTCAAGCAGAGAACAAGCATCTTCCTGAATATCTACTGCAATAATTTCATTTGCCTTATTGTCTTTCTTCATAAGTAAGGGGATTGTACCACAACCTGTGCCAAGTTCAATTACTTTGTCATTTTTCTTAGCATTACAAAAGTAGTTAAGTATTATAGTGTCGGTAGAAAAATGATGAATGTCGCTTACAATAATTTTAATGTTATTGCCAAGTGGCTCAAAATGTTCATTTGGATTTAGCATACAGTCCCCCTAAAATTAGTGTTTCCTAGAAAATTATACTACAATATAAGAAAAACAGCAAGGCAAAAAACCTTGCTGTTTAACTAACTTCGCTCTCTTAAATTATGCTTCTGCAGGAGCACCTACAGGGCATGTGTCTGCACAAGCACCGCAGCTGATACATTCGTCAGCGTTGATTTCGTATTTGCCATCACCTTCAGAGATTGCACCTACAGGACAACCATCTGCACAAGCACCACAGCTGATACATTCATCAGAAATAGCATATGCCATTCAGAACACCTCCTTATTAATTTATCCTATTGTAACACGATAAAAGGAAAAAATCAATGAAATTTTGTGTAAAATCTACTTTTTCCAATTATTAAGTGTTTTTATTTCCTTCTTTATTAAAGTTTTTGTTTCTGTTATTTGGTCTTGGCTTTCTTTGTTGTGGCTTACGATAAGGCCTTTTGCCTTGGTTGTGGTTTTGGTTGTGACCACCGTTATTCTTTCTGTTTTGATACTTATGGTTAGGGTTTCTCTTGCGTTCATCCTTGTTAGGTCTTTGAGGTGCTTGAGTAGTTTCTGTTACAATTTCCTCTTCTTCTAACTTTGCTAAGTCATCAGTCAGTTCTTCTTCAAGTAGTGGTTCTTCCTCAATATTTTCAGTAGGGAAGTTCTTGCCTAGTGGACGAATTTCCTTAATGTTATAAACATGAGGTGCTGCTTCACTTGGAGTTGAATCAAGTTTAACCTTAATTGTACCGGTAAGCAAAGCAGTATCAACAACAGTACCTTTGCCTTCAGGTGTCTTAACATATGCACCAACCTTTGGAGTTTTCTTGATAAGGTCAGTATATGCCTCTTGTTCGTATTTTAGACAACACATTAGTCTGCCACAAGTACCGCTAATCTTTACAGGAGAAAGTGAAAGTCCTTGTTCTTTAGCCATTTTGATAGATACGGGCTGAAATTCACCTAGGAAACTGTTGCAACAACAAGGTCTGCCACATACACCTAAGCCACCTAGCATTTTGGCTTCATCTCTAACACCGATTTGTCTTAGTTCAATTCTTGTTCTAAATACATTGGCAAGGTCTTTAACCAATTGACGGAAGTCAACTCTGCCGTCAGCAGTAAAGTAAAATAAAATCTTGCTATTGTCAAATGTATATTCAACATCAACAAGTTTCATATCAATGTTATTTGCCTTGATTTTTTCTTCACAAATCTTTAGTGCATCCACTTCTCTTTTCTTGTTTTCTGCAAGATGTTCAAGGTCTTTCTTTGTTGCCTGACGTAAAACCTTTTTTAGTGGATGAACAATCTTGTCCTCTTCCACTTCTTTATTGGCTAAAGCAACTGTACCACATTCTACACCACGAGAAGTTTCTACAATTACTTTGTCATTTTGCTTAAAATCTATATCAGTAGGGTCAAAGTAGTAGATTTTACCTACTTCTTTAAATCTAACACCTATTACTGTTGCCATGTTATCCTCCTAAATTCTGAGCACAACCATGTGGATAGTAAGTTTTGGTTAACATTACTTTTCATCATTCTTTGTGCTTTTTCAATTGTATTTAAAAGAGAAAGGGACTTTTCTCTTGTTAATTTTCTGGTTAATTTTTCAGGGACAGAACTGTTGCTTAGTTTGTCACTGCCTACTGTAAGGGAAAGCGTATCTCTAATCAGTAGTTTAAGGTAAGGTATAGTCTGATTAAAACTATCCTTGTTGTTTACTTTATAAGTTGCACTTAAAAGTTTGTATTCGTTTATATCAAGTAGTGCAAGTGCAATTTCTTCTGCAATAGAAACACCTTCGGTAGAAAATTCATCTTCCTTTTGAATATTGATTACTGTACTTCTTGATAGGATAGTTTCCAGCAGAACACTTGCATCTTTACAAGTCATCACAAAAAGTATATTTTGTGGTGGTTCTTCAAGAGTTTTCAGAAAAGCATTTTGTGAAATTACAGGTAGCTTTTCATCAACATCTTTAAACACATAAACCTTAGTATCTGATTCGTTAGGAATAATTATAGTGTCACCGATAACTTCTTCCATAACTTCTTTATTATAAATTAAATTCTTTGATTTTGTACTGCCTTGTACATATGAAATATCAGGGTGAATGTGGGACATAGCTTTCTTGCAATTTTTACAGTTGTAGCAAGGTTTATTTTCTTCACTGCATACTGCATAAACACATAGATAATCAGCTACACTATTCCTTAATTCTTCGTTACCACCGGTAATAATAATTGCATGAGGCAGTCTGTTGTGTGAAGTTAGATTATTTAGTTGAGATTTAATTGTTTCGTTAAATTCGGAAAAGTTCAAAACTTCACATCCTTATTTTGCTGAGGCAATGTTAGTTAAAATACCCTTGTCGCTAATATCAATAATGCCGTATGTAGCACCATAACCATGACAGGAACCGGGATTCATAACATACATACCGTCAATATATTCATTCATAGAAATGTGTGTGTGACCATAAAGTACAATATCGGCATTGTTTTCTTTGCCGGCATAAATTAGATTTTGCAAACCCATCTTTGCATTGTAAAGATGACCGTGAGTTACAAAAATTTTCTTGCCCTCAAGTGTGATTTCAAGTGTAGGGTCAAGGCTGCTGCCCCAGTCACAATTACCCTTAACATTTAGAAAAGCTCTGTCAGGAAAGTTCCTTTTTGCATATTCTACATCCATTTCACCGTCACCACAATGGATAATAACTTCTGCATCAGAATGTGAGCGAATTGCTCTTTCCATTTTTGTAACATCACCGTGTGTATCTGAGAAAACAAGAATTTTCATAATTACTCCTTCATAAAAAGCCAAACTCTGCATAATATATTAATAGCACAGAGAAAGGAAATATACTATGTTAAATAATAGTGAAATTAATAATTTATTAAACGGACTTAGCCAAAGGCTGGATACCCCACCGGAAGTCCTCAAAGAGAACATTGAGAAAGGTAACTTAAATAATATCTTAAACAAAATGAATAGCCACCAAGCAAAGCGTATTCAAAAAATACTTGATAACAAGGAGCAAAGTGAGAAAATCTTAAATTCTCCACAAGCTCAGGCTATTATTAAAAAGTTGATGGGATAATGGACGACTTAACTTCTAAAATCAACGAGATTATGTCAGATCCTGAAAAACTAAAGGAAATCCAAAACTTAGGTAAAATGATGGGACTGAATACTGATAAAGACAGTAATAGTAGTGGTACAAATAATCAAAATACAGTATCTGTACCTAGTCCCAACAAAAGTCAGAATAATAATTCTCTTGGCCCTTTAGGTGATTTTGGTGGGATTGACCCAAGTATTATTGGAAAGTTAGCACCAATTTTCTCTTCCATTAACAAGGAAGATGACACCACCAGACTGTTTGATGCAATGATTCCTTTTCTTTCAGAAGAAAGGAGAGAGAAATTGCAGAAAATTCGCAAAATGATGGTGATTATGAAATTGTTGCCTAACATAAAAAATCTAGGTTTGTTTTAGGAGTAGTATCGTGGATGAAATGGAAAGGGAAGCACTTCGCAGAGCAGAAAAAATGCGAGGTGCTTTCTACTCAGACAGAAATGTACATAAAGAAGGTTCAAAACCTAAGCCCAAGGAAACAACTACTAATGAAAATAATAGTAGTGAAAAACCTAAGGATAAGAAGGTTAATATACCTAAACAAAGTCAAAATAAACCTAAAGAAAAGCAAGGTGATATTTTTGATACTTTGTTAAAGGATAAGGAAGCTACCATAATAATTCTTATGATATTCTTTCTCTATGATGATAACTGCGACCCTATGTTAATAATGGCATTAATTTATCTTTTGATTTAAACCCTGATTTGACCATTGCCCTCAACAATAAACTTTGATGAGGTTAATTCGTTAATGCCCATAGGTCCTCTTGCGTGAAGTTTCTGAGTTGAAATACCGATTTCAGCACCAAGACCAAATTCTCCACCATCAGTAAATCTGGTTGATGCATTTACATAAACTGCTGCTGCATCAACTTCTTTTTTAAACTTATTTGCTCTTGCATAATCGTTAGTGATAATACATTCTGAGTGACCACTGGAGTACTTTGCAATGTGTGCAATACCCTCATCAATAGAGTCAACAACTTTACAAGCAAGAATATAGTCAAGAAATTCTGTGTAATAGTCGCTTTCTTCTGCATCAACAATGTCATCACCAAGAATTTCTTTAGTAGTTTTGCAACCTCTGATTTGAACATTCTTTGTGTCTAACTTTTCTTTAATTTTTGGCAGAGCATCTTTTGCAATATCTTTGTGAACTAATATGGTTTCAATAGCATTGCAAACAGATGGTCTGCTTGTTTTTGCATTGAAAATAATTTCACTTGCCATATCAATATCTGCATATTTGTCAACATAAACATGACAGTTACCAACACCTGTTTCAATAACAGGTACTTTACTGTTTTCTACAACTGCCTTAATAAGTCCTGCACCACCACGAGGAATTAGCACATCTAGGTAGTCACTTAACTGCATAAGTTCAGTTGATGACTGTCTTGTTGTATCTTCAATTAGCTGAATACTGTCTTTAGGTAGTCCTACCTTTTCAACTGCATCACGCATAATCTTTGCAATAGCTTTGTTGGAGTTAATAGCCTCTTTACCACCACGAAGAATAACTGCATTACCGGCTTTTAAGCATAATGATGCTGCATCGGCAGTAACATTTGGTCTTGCTTCAAAGATAATACCTATAACACCTAAAGGTACTTTTACTCTTGTAACAGTTAAGCCGTTAGGTAAAGTGTTACCACTGATTACATTACCGATAGGGTCAGGTAGGGAAGATACCTTTCTGACACCATCAGCCATACCTTTGATTCTGTCCTCACCAAGTGTAAGTCTGTCAATCAGTGATGGAGTAAGACCGATTTCTTTGCCATACTCAATGTCAATATTATTAGCCTTAATGATTTCATCTTTATGTTCGATTAGTGCATCAGCAATAGAATTTAGTGCTAAATCTTTTTTGCTACCTGCAACAGAAAGTACTCTTGCAGCTTCCTTTGCTTTAGCACCCATTTGTTCAATTACAGTCATTGTCTTTTTCCTTTCCCATAAAAATAGTACCTACAGGTTTACCCTCAAAAACATCATAAATAGTTTCAGGGTTTTCACCGGATATAATCTGTACATCAATACCAACTTCTGTTGCAATTTCAGCAGCAAGAATTTTTGTAGCCATACCACCTGTACCACGGCTGCTACCTCTGCCACCGGCCATTGCTTTGATTTCATCTGTAATAAGTTCAACTGTATTGATTTTCTTTGCATCACTGTTTGTGGCAGGATTTTTGTCATACAGACCATCAATATCAGTAAGAATAATCAACTTATCGGCATTAATAATCTTTGCAACAATGGCAGAAAGTTGGTCGTTATCACCAATCTTGTTACCTTCAAGTTCGTCAGTAGCTACTGAGTCATTTTCGTTAACAATAGGGATAATACCCATATCAATCAGTGACATAAAAGTATTTCTAACAGTTTCTTCCTTGTGGGGAGTTTCTACTACATATTTTGTAAGTAGAATTTGAGAAACAACATTGTTGTATTCATCGAAGAATTTGTCATACATAAACATAAGTTCACATTGACCTACAGCAGCAATTGCTTGTTTCTTGTTTGTTTCTGTTGGTCGAGTAGTAATTCCAAGTTTACCCATACCAACACCTAAAGCACCGGAAGAAACCAATACCATTTCGTGACCTTGATTTTCCAGGTCAGAAATTACTTTGCAAAGTTTCTCTACTTTTCGTAAATTAGCTTTGCCGTTTTCATATGTTAAGGTAGATGTACCTACCTTGATTACTATTCTTTGTTTGTCTTTCATAATAGCCTCTTTGTAACAAAAAGTTTTCATTTTATTATATCATAAGAAAAGGGAATATACAAGGAAAATACTGTATTACTAAGGTATAAAAAAGAACCAAGCAAATAAATGCTTGGTTCTAAAATTATTTCATTTCATATAAATAATGGAGACATTCTTCAAATCTCAGACCATACCACTGAGAGTCTTTATCGTTAGCTGTGTGATTAATACACATTTCTGTAAACTTAGTTGCAAGGACAATACTTTCTTCAAAATCTTTACCCATTGTCAAGAAACCTGAAATTGTACTTGCAAATACATCGCCTGTACCATGAAATTGCCTGTCAATCAGCTTACTTTTAGCAGTTTTCTGTAAATTACTGTCACCTTTCTTAGAGTAAACTGCAACAGAATTTTCTTCCTTAACACCTGTGATAATTACATTCTTACTGTAGTTGGTAAGTGTATCTGCAATCCTTTCAAGGTGGCTTTCTGTTGGGCTTTCTACAAATGGTGTGTTTGTCAGCAGACAAGCCTCTGTTAAGTTAGGAATAACTATATCTGAAACATTGCAAAGTTCAAGCATATATTCCGGATAGTCCTTTTCAAAACCACTGTATAGCCTACCGTTGTCACCCATTACAGGGTCAGTGATAATAAGGCTTTCTTTGTGACCTTTTATAAAGTCAAGAACTATCTTAACCTGGTCTTTACTGCCTAAGTAACCGGTGTATATACAATCGAACTTTTCTCCTAAACTGTCAAAGTGGTTTAGGGTGTTTCTCATCTCCTCAGTAGTATCCTTAAAGGTGTAACCCTTAAAAACCGTATGAGCAGACAGAAGGGCAGTAGGTAAAACTACTGCCTCAATTCCAAGTGATGATATGATAGGCAATGCTATTGTAAGTGAGCATTTACCCATTGATGATATGTCGTTAATACAAAGAATTCTCTTCTGTTTCATAATTATTTTAGAAATTATCTGTTGTAAGCCATTAGCTTATTCTTAATTCTTGCCTTGTCAAAAGCGTAACCGATAATAATATATAGCACACCACTACCTGCAGCCTGAAGTAGGTTAGGAAGTAATGAACCGAAAGCACCTGCACCGTAGTAGAAAATTTCAAATGCAAAGTAACCACCAACTGTGATACCACAGCAAATTAGTACTGCAATCATATTTCTTACATTGATGATTGTATCTTTCTTGCAAGAGAAACATAGAGCAAGTAGAGCCTTAATTACCATTGTTACAGGAACATAAATACCGTAACCACCAACAAAGTCAGAAAGACCACCACCGATAGCTGCTGCACCAATAGCATATGGTGTTGGTAGCATAGATGCTGCAAGATAAATTGCTAAGTCACCTAGGTGAATGTAACCAATACCTGTTGGTACTTTTACGAAAAATGTTAGTACGAATATCATTGCTGCAAAAAGAGCTGCAACAACAATGTTGTAAAGTTGTTTAGATGTTTTCATTGTTTTCTCCTCTTTCATCCTCATTTTATAATCATTACGCAAAACCTTGAATAATGTTACATTTCATATTATAATATGGGTTGGTACTATGGAAATAACCAATATAATACTAAAATATAGTACCAGATGGTGATGCTATGTTAACTTATGATATGTCAAAAAGAGAGAAAACTCCAGCCTATCAGTATCTTTATCATTGTATAAAGGATGATATACTTTCCGGTAGCCTTTTACCGAATGAAAAGTTACCCTCAAAGAGAAGTCTGTCAACACACCTTGATGTTAGTGTTGTAACTGTAATGAGTGCCTATGAGCTTTTGGTTTCTGAGGGCTATTTATATACTAAGCCTAAAAGTGGTTACTTTGTTGTACCTATTAAAACTCAGCAAAAGGTAACTAATTTCCAATTGTCTGAACTTGATTTTAAGGAGTTTACACCATGGTTTGATTTTAGTGGTAATGCAACAGACAGTAGCGACTTTCCATTTTCAGTATGGAGTAAGTTAATGAGAAAAACTTTACTTGACTACGAAAGTGAATTGCTAAATCCTATACCATATAATGGTGCTGAGATTTTAAGGAAAGCACTTTGTCAGTATCTTTTTCATCATAGTGGTATGAAAGTATATCCTGAACAGATTATTATAGGTGCAGGTGCTGAGTACCTTTATTCTGTAATTATTAGGCTTGTAGGCAGTAACAAAACCTATGCATTGGAAAATCCCGGCTACAATAGAATCAGTCAAATTTATCAAATGAATCAGGTTGCAACAGAATATATTGATGTTGATAATAAGGGTATCAGCTATGAAAAGTTAAAGGAAAGTAATGCAAATGTTGTGCATATAAGCCCTAGCCATCAGTACCCAACAGGTATTGTTATGCCGGTAGATAGAAGAAATGAAATTCTTAACTGGGCTGATGAAAATGACGGTTATATAATTGAAGATGATTATGACAGTGAATTTAAAGGTAGCAAACCTATTGAAACAATGTTTTCAGCCGATAAGAATGAAAGAGTCCTTTACCTAAACACATTTAGCAAAACTATTGCACCGTCAATGAGAATAGGTTACTTGGTTTTGCCACTTCATTTATTGAAAAAATATAGAGAAACAATGAATTTTCTTTCATGTACTGTTCCTAGCTTTGAGCAATATACTTTGGCTAATTTTATTAGTGACGGTTACTTTGAACGACACATTTCACGAATGAAAAAGCAGTATTCATCACGAAAAAAGGAAATTATGGATGTTTTCAAGAATAGTGAAATTAAGGACAAAATCAGCATTGTTGAAAATATGTCAGGCTTTCACTTTTTAGTGAAAATAAATACAGAAAAGTCCGATGAACAGTTTATCAAGGAACTAAAAGAAAAGAATATAAATGCAAGATTTTTAAGTCAGTATTACCATAAAGAAAATAAGGATTGCCACCACTTTATGATTGTGAATTATTCCGGTATCCAAAAAGAAAAATTAGAAAAAGCAATCGAAATTTTAGGGGAAATAATTTAGTTTTTTAAATTCTGTTTGAGTGTAAAGGCTAGTTAGATAAATTAGGGCTTTTCAATTTTGTCTGTGGGTAAAGGTAAGTTAGTTTTAAATTTAATTGTCTATAAAGAAAAATTTATAGTGAGATTATGCATTTTAAATCATATATAACTATGACTCAC
>NZ_JBBMEY010000032.1:0-24162 GCF_040096285.1 Ruminococcoides intestinihominis
TCACCACTTCGTGGTCCCCCTTCCTTTACACAAGGAAGGCTGGTTAGTCTCTACTAATTCTAAATATCTACCACATAACAAGGCAAGTTCTAGCACCACAAACCCCAATTTATCAAATTTACCCTTACCCACAAACAAAATTGAAAAACCCTAATTTGTATAGATATTATTTAATATGATAAATAAAAGGAGTACAACAAATGTACTCCTTTAAAACTATAAATTATAAAATCACACAAACTTATTTAAGTTTTCATCATACTCATAATCTATTGTGGAAAGTTTAGAAGTAATATCTTCTTTATCCACACACAAAGACTTACATAATTCTGACAAAGAACTATAATTATCTCTTAACTGAGTATTTACATATGATAACAAAATCATAGGGTCGTTTGGTAAAGCCATTTCTTTCTCTTCTTTCTTATTCAAATTATAATATTATTTTAACTGATAATTAAATATTTTACAATACCATAACAAACAAAAAAGGAACTGAAAAACAGTTCCTTTTTCACAAAATTTAAATTTTATTCACTTCTTAATGCAATTACAGGGTCTTTCTTTGCTGCCTTTTTAGCCGGAATTAAACCACCTATTAAAGTAAGAAGAACACTGATTACAACCAGCACAATACCTGCTACTACGGGAATTGTAGCATTAACATCAGTTGTACCCATTAATGAATGGATAATTGCATTTGACGGTATCAAGATAAGCTCACTTAAGCCTATACCTATAATACCTGAACACAAGCCTATAATAAATGTTTCTGCATTAAATACCTGACTGATATTTCGTTTTGATGCACCGATTGCCCTTAGAATACCGATTTCCTTTGTTCTTTCAAGTACAGAAATATAGGTAATAATACCAATCATAATTGAAGAAACAATTAATGATACTGCAACGAAAGCAATTAGAATGTAAGAAATAACATTGATAATTGTTGTAACTGAGGACATAAGAAGTGCTACATAGTCGGTATAGCTGATTTTATCCTTTTCCCTAGCACCGTTATTATAGTTATCTACTGCTGTACGGATACCGTCTTTATCTTCAAAGCTATCTACATAAATATTAATTGAGGATGGTGTAGCTAAGTCAACAACACCAAATTCTTTCATATTATCATCGTAGCTACCAGGTGAAATATAGGTATCATAAATATTTAGCATTACCTTATCATCAGGATTATTCTTTACAAATTGGTCTAGAGAAGAGGCAAGTTGTTCTTCTGTTAGGTTGGCAAGTTGACTTTGCATTTGCTTATCGTTACCATAAACCGAATTCATAATATTCTTGCAAAGTTTTGCCTTTTCACTAACACCTAAACCATTAAGATACTTTTTAGCATCGGCAATTTTTTCTTTTTTGCCATCAGGTGCAAATCTCATATTACTAAGAATGTTAACATCCTTAGACTTTTTCTGAGCCTTTACAACATCACTTTTATTTGTATAGTCAATGATATATTTTGTCAGTGCCTGAGTATATCCTACAGGCTGACTGATAATTCTGTTGTCTGAGTCTTTAAGTCTGATAACACCGGAAATTTTTAGTTTAATAGCGTTATTCTTTAGAATTTTGTTCATTTTCTGGTCATCATCAGAAATATTCTTGTATGTGCCGTTACTTGTTTTTTCGTAGTAATCACAAGCAGGAATTAGATAGAAACTATGTTTACAAGCATCTTCATATGACCATTTTGAAGTATCGGGATTTACCTTTTTGCCTTTGTTGATTTCATCCATATACTTTTCATATTCTTTAGCAGGTAGAAGTCCCAGCTTATACAAATCAGTTGAACGAATTTCATTGTTGGTATCTAATACTAAAACAACTTCATTGTACTTTTCAGGATAGTGACCGTAAAGCAAATCATAATTTTCTTTAACTGCACCACTTACTAGGTTGTCACCTTTTCCCGGCATTAGTTCAGAAAAACCGTTTTTGCTGCCACCCATCATACTTGTCATTTGACTACTCATACTAGTCATTTGGCTAAAGGTATTATTTGAGTTGTCTTTTTCTGTCTTAAATGAACTACCGTCAGAATTAACTAACTTTTTGTTAGGGTCATAAGAATACACACCAAAAGAAGTATCGTAGGAATATACAACACCGTTTTCTCCAATGTACTTATTAATTTCACTGTCTTTATCATCAATGTATTCCTTGAATTTTGTTAGGTTGTTTTCACTGACACTACTTGTCATACTTGAAGTCATTTCAAGGTCTGTGGTGTTGGAATAAACCTTATCTTTCTTATGGTCAACATTTTCTTTTTCTACTGCTGCACTTTGACCGTCATTCATAACACTTGTTAAGTCCATATCTTGAGCATTAATAGTTATAGGGTATGAGGTCATAGTGTCTTTCTGTACATCGGCAATATAGTTATTTACACCATTTGACAAAGCAAGGATAAGTGCAATACCAATAATACCGATTGAACCGGCAAAGGAAGTCAGTAAAGTTCTGCCTTTCTTTGTCTTTAGATTGTTAAAGCTAAGTGCAAGAGAAGTGAAAATTGACATTGAGGACTTACCCATATTTTTATGTTGTGGCTTTTCTACCTTTGACTTTTCTACAACATAAGGGTTAGTGTCATCTGTGATTTCACCATCCTTTAGTCTTACAATTCTGTTGGCATATTCTTCTGCAAGTTCAGGGTTATGAGTAACCATTACAACAAGTCTGTCCTTGGCAACTTGCTTTAGCAATTCCATAACCTGAATACTTGTTTCTGTATCCAAAGCACCTGTAGGTTCATCAGCTAATAAAATATCAGGGTTATTAACTAAGGCTCTTGCAATAGCAACTCTCTGCATTTGACCACCTGACATTTGGTTAGGCTTCTTATGAATTTGGTCACCTAGACCTACTTCTTCAAGTGCTTTCTTTGCTCTTTTTCTTCTTTCTGACTTTGAGATACCTGAAATAGTTAGGGCAAGTTCTACATTAGAAAGTACAGTTTGATGAGGAATAAGGTTGTAACTCTGGAAAACAAAACCGATTGTGTGGTTACGGTAAGAGTCCCAATCCCTATCCTTATACTTTTGAGTAGAAATACCGTTGATAATCAAGTCACCACTATCGTACCTATCAAGTCCACCGATTACATTTAGCAATGTAGTTTTACCTGAACCACTAGGTCCAAGAATAGCAACAAACTCATTGTCACGAAGTGTTAGGCTAACATTCTTTAGTGCTTGTTGTACTAAGTCACCTGTCACATACTTTTTGCTTATATTTTCTATTTGAAGCATATAATACCTCCATTCTTGCAAAACAAATAAAGTCATTGACTATTAAATCAATGACTTCATTATAACATATTACCACACTTTTACAATATATATTCTTAAATGAATGTATATTATTTAATTATTCAACAGTATAACCTTTGTCTACTACTGCTTTCTTTAGTACATCTTCGCTTACTTCTTTTGAAAGAGTAACTACTGCTGTACCACTTTCGTGACTTACTTCAGCAGAAGTAACACCATCTATGCTTTCCAAAGCAGTTTTTACTGTTGCCTCACAGTGAGGGCACATCATACCGTTAATTTTTAGAGTTGTAGTCATAGTATTTTTCTCCTTTTTATTAGTTTTATTTTTTATCTTTCTATCCCTTTTGCTACTTCTGATATTTAAGAAGTTAAGTCTAAGGGCATTTGTAACAACACAGAAACTTGAAAGGCTCATTGCTGCTGCACCAAACATAGGACTAAGTGTCCAACCGAAAATAGGAATCCACACACCGGCAGCTAAAGGAATACCGATTACATTGTAGATAAATGCCCAAAATAGGTTTTCGTGAATATTCCTTAAAGTACCTCTACTTAGTCTGATTGCACCTGAAACATCAGTTAGCTTACTTTTCATCAGTACAATATCAGCTGAGTCAATTGCAACATCAGTACCTGCACCAATAGCAATACCAATATCTGCCCTAGTCAATGCAGGTGCATCGTTGATACCGTCACCAACCATTGCAACCATACCCTTCTCTTTATACTGAGTAACAACCTTTTCTTTACCGTCAGGTAATACACCGGCAATTACTTCGTCAACACCGGATTCTTTTGCTATAGCTTGAGCTGTCTTTTCATTATCACCTGTAACCATAACAACCTTAATACCCATATTTTGAAGTTCTTTAATTGCCTTAGGACTATCACTTTTTACCACATCAGCTACGGCAATAATACCTAGCAACCGGTTATCCATAACAAACAGTAAAGGTGTTTTGCCTTTAGTTGCAAGTTCATCAGCTTGTTTAATAATATTTTCATCTATATTAGCAATAGAAGAAATATGCTTTACACTACCACCAACAATTGTTTTGCCATTTATTTTAGCTGATACACCGTTACCTGTTAGTGACTTAAAGTCTGTTGTATCTAGGGTTTTTATATTACTGTCAATAGCTTTTTGTACAACTGCCTTTGCAAGAGGGTGTTCACTTTTACTTTCCAGTGAAGAAGCGTAGCTTAGTAAATCATTCTCAGTATAATTCTCACTAGGAATTATATCAGTTACTACCGGTGTACCGTTAGTGATTGTACCTGTTTTATCAAGTAGCACATAGCTGATCTTTCCTGTAGTTTCAAGTGAAGTTGCATTCTTGAACAAAATACCATTCTTTGCACCCACACCATTACCAACCATTATAGCTACAGGTGTTGCCAAACCCAATGCACAAGGGCAACTGATAACAAGTACAGAAATACCTCTAACCAGTGCATTACCAAAGATTGCACCACATAGTAACCACACAATAATTGTAACTACTGCAATTGAAATAACAATAGGTACAAACACACCTGAAACTTTATCTGCTACCTTAGCAATAGGTGCTTTTGTAGCTGAGGCATCACTAACCATTTTGATAATCTGAGAAAGAGTTGTATCTTCCCCAACTTTAGTTGCTTTGCACTTAATAAAACCTGACTGATTTACTGTTGCACCTGATACATTGTCACCAACTGTTTTATCAATAGGAATACTCTCACCGGTTAGTGCTGACTCATTAACTGCACTTTCACCTTCAATTACAACACCATCAACAGGTATGTTTTCACCGGGTTTTACAACAAAAATATCACCGATTTTTACTTCTTCAATAGGCACTACCTTTTCAACATTATCTACTAATATTGTTGCCTTTTTAGGTGCTAAATTCATTAGACCTTTTATAGCATTAGTGGTTTTGCCTTTTGAGTAGGACTCTAACATTTTACCTAAAGTAATTAAAGTCAAAATCATACCGGCTGACTCAAAGTAAAATTCATCCATATACTTCATTACAAGTGACATATCGTTATTAACTTGGGCATTTGTCATTGCAAACAAAGCATACACACTGTAAATAAATGATGCACCTGCACCTAAAGCAACAAGTGTATCCATATTAGGTGACCTATGGATAAGAGCCTTAAAGCCACTAACAAAGAACTTTTGGTTTATCACCATAATAATGCCTGTTAGCAGTAGCTGAATAAGGCCCATTGCAATATGATTATTAGCCAAAACACTAGGTAAAGGGAATCCCCACATCATATGATCCATTGAAATATACATTAGTAATAATAGAAATACTAAAGAAGAAAACAATCTTTTCTTTAGTTTAGGAGTTTCAGTATCTTTCAATGGTTCATCACTGGATTTATTTTCTTTAGAAGAATTACCTTTTAGAGATGCACCATAACCTGCCTTTTCTACTGCACTGATAACATCAATTGACTTAACATCCCCATCAACTGACATTGAATTAGTTAACAGATTTACTGAGCAAGAAGTAACACCATCAACCTTGTTGACAGCTTTTTCTACCCTTGCAACACAAGAAGCACAGCTCATTCCGGTAACATTATATTGTTTCACAATATCACCCCTATTTCAAAATTTTCTTTAATGTAGAAATTAGGTCATCAACTGTTTCTTCCTTATCTGCTTTAATATCATGTACCACACAAGTACGAATATGATTCGCAAGAAGTTCTCTGCTAAAGGAATTTAGTGCTGAGGTTACGGCAGAAACCTGTACAAGAATATCTGTACAGTAAGCATCTTTTTCAACCATACCTTTAATTCCTCTAATCTGACCTTCAATCCTACTAAGTCTATTCATTAGCTTTTTCTGTTCATCAGTTGTTCTTTCCTTAGTTTTGTGACAACAACCTTTTTCATTATTAGTATTGTCACTATTTTCTGAACAATATTTTTCTGAAGAATTTATTTCTTCAACAGAATTTTCTGCTAATGAATTTTCTGCTAAATCTATATTAGCATTTTTATCTTTGCTATCTGTATTCATAGAGTCACCTCACAAATTTCCCCTGTAAATTATCAATAAACTCTTTAACTTACAATTGTATTGTATACCCCTATAGGGTATATGTCAAGAATTTTTTACATAAAAAATAACCCGACTGAAAATCAATCGGGTTTTGGTACAATATATTATTTTCTTTTAAAGAGTTTTTATAATTCTAATACAGAATTATCTATAGTCGATAGGAAGTGTTGCTACTGCATTTAGGTCTAAATCAGCAATATTATTGTCAAGTAGTTCATAATAAGCCTGACTTGCTACCATAGCACCGTTATCACCACAATACTTCTTTTCAGGCATATAAAGTTCATAGCCTAAGTTCTTGCATTCTTCTTGTAATCTTCTTCTTAAAAGTGAATTTGCAGATACACCACCGGCAATTACAAGGGTTTTTACATTATAATCTTTAGCAGCTTTTAGGAAATTAGTAACAAGACAATCAACTACTGCCCATCTAAAAGATGCACATAAATCTGCTTTTGGTAAAGATTCTCCCTTTTGACTTGCATTATGTATTGTATTGATAATAGCAGTCTTTAGTCCACTAAATGAAAAATCATATGGTGCATCATGAACAATAGGTCTTGGAAGTTTAAAGGCAAATGGATCGCCTTTTTCAGCCTCAATATCCATAGAAATACCACCGGGATAACTCATACCCATTGTACGAGCAGCCTTATCAAATGCTTCACCTGCTGCATCATCCCTTGTTCTGCCGATAATTTTCATCTTGGTATAAGACTCAACCATAACAATATGACTATGACCACCTGACACAACTAGGCACATAAAAGGTGGTTTTAATTCTTTATTTGAAATATAATTTGATGCAATGTGACTTCTTAAGTGATGAGTTGGCACAAGTGGTTTCTTAGCACTATAAGCCAAACCTTTTGCAAAATTCACACCTACAAGTAATGCTCCAATTAGACCGGGAGCGTGAGTAACACCGATACCGTCAATATCATCAAGAGTAACATTTGCGTCATTTAGAGCTTGTTCTACAACTTGAGAGATACACTCTGCGTGTCGTCTTGATGCGATTTCCGGTACAACACCACCATATAGCTTATGTTCTTCTACTGAACTTGCAACTACATTTGACAATACAACTCTGCCATCTTCTACAACTGATGCTGCAGTTTCGTCACATGAACTTTCTATTCCTAAAATCTTCATATTATTTTTCCTTTATAGAAATTTAGTTAAAATCAATCCATTTTCGGTAGGATTGCGATAAAAATTCTTCCTTACACCTTGCTTAGTAAATCCAAATTTATTATATAAATTTATTGCCGGAGTGTTGCCTTCCCTTACTTCTAATGAAACGAAAGCAAGGTTATTTTCCTTAGCAGTATCAACTACTTTTTGAAGTAAAGCATTAGCCACACCTTTTCTACGGTACTTTTCCTTAACGGCTAAGTTGGCAATATAGCCTTCATCAAGCACCATATTAAAGCCTATGTAGCCCATTGCTTCATCTTCTTCGGCAACATAAAAGCAAGCCCCAACCTTAGAAAGCTCTATTTCTAGGCTTTCAAAAGACCAGGGATTGCTGAAACATTCATCTTCAATTTCTTTTACAGAATAAATATTATCCTCATTCATTCCGATTATCTTCATTTTCTACCTTAGAGTCCTTTTCTTTCTCTTCAAGTTTGATAAAATACTTTTCGATACAACGCTTAATTACATCACGACAAGAACGATAAATGCCAAGACCAAAACCATATGGGTCAGGGACACCATGGTCAGCACCACAAAGGACCTCAATCTTGCTCCATGGAATACCCTTATCAATAAGGATATTGGCATGGTCAAAGCTCATTGTAAGAAATTTAATGTATTCATCAAGGTTACATTCATCAAACTTCTTGGACTTATGGTTGCTAATATCAACACCGATTTCAGAACAAGCCTTAATTGCATTTTCAGATGCAGGAAGACCGTCTTCAGTATCAAAACCTGCACTTTCAGCAACTGCATCAACGTGATATTCTTTTGCTAAACTATTAAAAATTCCCTCTGCCATTGGGGAACGACAAGTGTTACCTGTACAAACAAATAAAATCTTTTTCATAACTAAAACCTCCCTATCGGGTTTCACAATACATCACTCTATTATATCTTATACTTTCCAATATATACCTAATCAATAACAAATTCTTTTTCTCATATACATATCATAATAAATAATTTCAAAAACCACTATGCAATCTCAACAAGATTACGTAATTATTATATCAGTTTTCAATAAAAAATGCAACAACAATTATATTAAATATTAGTAAAACATAAAAATCTCTGTTTTTACTAAAAATTTAGTAAAACTATGTAACAAATAATTTAAAAATTGATTTTCTAAAATTTTTTGCACAAAACGCACAATAGTAAAATGTGAAATTCTATACTACTTAATAAAAAAGGCAGTATGCAAAGTACATACTGCCTATATAAATTTAAGTAATAGTTAGGTTAGAAAATTAAACAATACCCTGAGCTGTCATAGCGTCAGCAACCTTTTCAAAGCCTGCAATGTTAGCACCTACAACATAGTTGCCTTCAAAGCCATACTTCTTAGCTGCGTTGTCTAGGTTATGGAAAATGTTAACCATAATGTTCTTTAGCTTAGCGTCAACTTCTTCAAATGTCCATGATAGTCTTTCGCTATTCTGTGACATTTCAAGAGCAGAAGTAGCAACACCACCGGCATTTGCAGCCTTACCAGGAGCAAATAGAACACCGTTTTCCTGTAGATACTTAGTAGCATCTAGAGTTGTTGGCATATTAGCACCTTCAGCAACTGCGATTACACCGTTAGCTACAAGAGCCTTAGCATCCTCTAGGTTCAGTTCGTTCTGAGTAGCACATGGAAGAGCAACATCACACTTAACTGTCCAAACGCCCTTACCTTCATGATATTCAGCAGATGGTCTGTTAGCAGCATATTCTGTTAATCTTGCACGCTTAACTTCCTTAACTTCCTTTAGAAGAGCAACATCAATGCCTTCAGAATCATAAATCCAACCTGTTGAGTCAGAAACTGTAACAACCTTAGCACCTAGTTCCTGAGCCTTCTGAGTAGCATAGATAGCAACATTACCTGCACCTGAAACTGCAACTGTCTTACCTGCAATATCGTTGCCGTTGCACTTTAGCATTTCTTCTGTTAGGTAAAGTAGGCCGTAACCTGTTGCTTCTGTTCTAGCAAGAGAACCACCATATGATAGGCCTTTACCTGTTAGAACGCCTTCATAAACGCCCTTTAGTCTCTTATACTGACCGTACATATAACCGATTTCTCTAGCACCTGTACCGATGTCACCTGCAGGAACGTCAGTATCAGCACCGATATGACGATATAGTTCTGTCATAAAGCTCTGGCAGAATGCCATAATTTCTCTATCTGACTTGCCCTTAGGATCGAAGTCAGAACCACCTTTACCACCACCGATTGGTAGACCTGTTAGGCTGTTCTTGAAAATCTGTTCAAAACCTAAGAACTTGATAATACCAATATTTACAGAAGGATGAAGTCTTAGACCACCCTTGTAAGGACCAATAGCAGAGTTAAACTGAACTCTGTAACCTGTGTTTACCTGAACCTGACCGTTGTCGTCAACCCAAGGTACACGGAAAATAATCTGTCTTTCAGGCTCTGTAATTCTTTCTAGTAGAGCTTCTTTCTTAAACTTTTCTTCATTTGCTTCTACAGCAGGTCTTAGAGAGTCCAGTACCTCTTCAACAGCCTGTAGAAATTCCGGCTGGCTAGCGTTTTTAGCTTTAACACGAGCTAACACTTCATCAACATATGACATTTTTTGTTCCTCCTGAAATAAAGTCTTGAGTAGAAATTATCTTTTGATTTATACCTATCCATTTAACATAAATCTACTAACAATATTCATTTGATATTTTTGAGAAATACACTTAAAATGAAAGTTTCGCAACTGATAATTTCATTTATTAATTTAGAAAGGTGATTTATTCCTTTCTTCACTGATTGTAATTATACCATACATTTAGAATTTTTCAACTGTTTTCACGATAAAAACACTAAATTTGTACATATTGTATAATATATTAAAGAATTTTTGTACAATTCAAATTTATAATTTTTTGAAGGAAAAAAAATTAAAGTTTCATTTTTCTGTTTTGGTCACATTAGTTCTCTTATGCCCTCAATACTGGATATATAAGGACAAAATTTTCTGATACCGTATAGCAAATCCCTATATTCCATAGGGGTTAAGTGGTTTATTACACCTGTATATTCATTCTTCACCTTAATTTCTTCTAACATAGGAATAATATTAAGGGTAAATTTATAGGTCTGTTCATCCGTTAACTTAGTTGTGGATACTATACCTATACCCTGAACTTTATTTTCTTTTACAGAAAATACCAAGTCGTTTTTATACACATATTGGCAAAGTTCCTTGTTATCCTTTAATTCTATAGGGTTTACTACTATTGTATCATTCTTAATTTCACCTAAATACAAGAAACAATTTATACCCTTATACCTAACTAAATTCTTAGAATACTTATTAAAATCATTTTTCTTAATAGGTTTTCTTTCTACAGATTTAGTAGGTACTTTTCTTGGAATACTGTTAACTTGTCTTTCTGTAGGCTTAGGGATAATTCTGTTTATTGAAGTTCTATTTTCTTTTACAGAATTAAATTTAGATATTGTTTCTTTCTTTGCTACACTTTTTTTAGATTTTGTAGCAGTATTCCACCTAGGTACTTCCTTACGAGTTTCATATACTCTTCTTTTTAAGCCCTTTTTCTCAAGTAGCTTTTTCTCTAATGCACGGTTATTGATTGCCATTTTTACAAAGGCTGACATATCTTTATCTTCAGTAGACAGTACACTTTGGAAACAATCGGGAAAAATAAAGGTCATTTCTTTTTCCGTAAACTGCACTGTAAGCATATCGTTATTTAAAGAAACAACACTTCCCTCACCTAATAATTTATGTATTACTTTTACGCCTTTCATATATTCTCCTTATTTCTTTATTAGAAATATAGTTTCACCTTGGTTTAATCCTAAGATTTTTCTTTCCACCATAGGATGCTTAAAACTTCTCACCATTTGTTGCAAAGTATTTCCTTGATGGTAGCCATGAATTACTACAATTTCTCTTGTGTCTTTAGGTAGTGACTTTAGTTTATTTTCAAGTAACTTTCTGCCACTTTGTCTTGTTTCTCCATGAATATCAATTGCAATAGAATAAGCCATATTAACACCTAGAAAGTTCCTTTACTTTATCGGTAACTAAGAAACTATATTTACCTAAATTCTTTATAAGAATATTAATATCATTTTCCTTTGCAATTTCTGTTACTACTTCAAGTGGGTTTGTGTATTCAATAATATTATATTCTTCTGCAAAAGAATTAAAATTATTAAATTCAACTACATTTTCAGCATTACTAAAATTATCAACAAGCGTATAGTAATCATCTATAAGTTCAATATCAATATTACAGTTCTTCAAGCTACCAATATATTTATCAGCATCATTAATAAGTAGTCCTGTCTTTAGATAACCGATAGACACTGTTAAATCTGACTTTACTACTTTTTCGCCAAAGCCTGTATCACCATTAAGACCTGAATTAATATCAACTGAAATTACCGTCTTATTACTGTCATTAATTTTATCAATAATATCACCGGCAATACCCCTAGCTACACCTTTAAAGCCTGTACCAAAAATACAATCAACTATAATATCATAATTAGAAAAGTCAGTACCTTCATCACACACCTTATAAGGAATATTCTGTTCCATACATTTGTCAAAATAATACTTACCGTCCACAGAAAACTTTTCTTTAATTAAAAACAAAGTTGAAGAAATATTCTTTTCTTTTAATAGTAATGATAGCACATAACCGTCACCGGCATTATTACCACTACCACAAACTATTGCAATATTACCTTTATAATCATAACTGTTAAATACACCTACACCGGCTTTGTACATTAGCTTTTTGCTATCAATATAATTTGCAATAGTATAGGCATCACTTTTACGCATTGTTTCTACTGTTATAACTTTTTCCATATTATCACCTTATAATGTTAAAAACTGCCCTAGTTTCCCAAGGCAGTTTCCTAATTAATCTACATCTTTATAATCTTCATCAGTAAGAGTAATTGTCTTTTGTTTCTTAGCTAATTCTTTATAAATATGGCTAACATAAATTGTTGTTACAATATCAGAGATACCATTGATGATTAACACAGCACCTGCAAAAATTGTAAATACCATAGCAGTTGAAAATGGATTAAACACAACAACTAATCCAAGACCAATAATTACTGCTGCAAGAATTAGGATTGACCACCACATTTTTGCACCAATCTTAGCTAAGTCAACACCATACTGTACCTTTAGCACACCATCAACAATCATTACACAACCGAAGAATGTTGCTAAAATACCGGCAAAAAATTCCGGATTAATGAAAATTGCCACACCACCGATTATTAGTGCTACCGAACCCACTAAAGAAAAAGAGGTAAAGGCCTGTTGTTGTCTTTCTGCACTAATGTACATAAACAGTTTGATAATACCCCAAACACAAAGCAGTCCTGCCGTAACATAACAAATAATCTTTGTTGAGGACTTAGGGAGAATTACAAACATTGCACCTACTGCAATAAGTGCTATAGCTGTAAAGATAAACTCTTTTTTAAAGGTTTTGACTTTATTGTCTTTACTACTCATAAGCACCCTCCTTTATAAATATTTATTTTTAGATTTCAAAGGCTTTCTTGATACTGTCATAATGTAAGAAAATACCTTCATCGGCATATTTATTAATTTCATCAACAGTAGCAAGTTTGAAACCTGTAGTTTCTCTTGCCTGATTGTGAACATCGTCTTCTGTAAAATCAAGTGTAAAGCGATATACATCTACAAAGTAGTTGTCACCTTCACCGGGATTTTCTCTATGGTAAGTAAATAGATATTCTTCCTTGCCCTTAGTTACATCAAGACCTGTTTCTTCAAGTACTTCTCTGCGAACTGCATCAATAGACTCTTCACCTGCCATTGCTGCACCACCTGAAACTTCCCACCAACCTGGGGCCCATGCCTTGTCCATAGCCCTCTTAGTGATTAGGAATTTTCCATCTTCTCTACATACAACACCTAAAACTGTTAGGTGGTATTCGTCATCCTTAAGACACCAATCATTTCTCTTCATCGTACGACCGGTTCTGTTTTTGTTCTTATCATATATATCCCAAAGTTCCATTTCATTCTCTCCTTTTATTTGATTATATATTATTTACAAAGAAAAGGCAATTATATTTTTTCAAGAATATTAATTACTTCCCCATCTACTGTTGTTTGTACTTTCTTGTGGTTAAACTTAATACCGTCATCAGTATCAATGTCGACACCCTCCAGTTTAGAAAGTTTCTTCTCAAAAGTCTGTACTTCGTCATACCTAGAAAGTAAAGTATCTCTATACTTCATCATTACTTTATAGCTTGGATCATCCTCATCCACAAAATTTGAGTCTAAGTTTTCAATAGCATTTTTGTAGTAATTTATCATATCATAAAGCTGATGACTTCTAACACCTGAAAGTGTACCGTAATACCATCTATGCATATAAATAAGTGCTTTAAAGCCCTTTTTCTTGCCACTGTTTAACATCCAATAAATCGGTCTTTTTCCTGATACACCTACTGTATAGTTGGACAAATGTTCCTTATAGAAAGTGTTGAAGAAATAATTTCTAATCTTTTCTGTAGGTGTTTTGCCTTTTTCATTTAATGAAGAAGAAATAAAAGCTAAATTTTCTTCTAAAGAATTTTCGCCAAAAACAGTTACTAAAAATTTCTTTAGGTAATAGACAATATCTTCGTCATAATCTTCATTATCGGTAATTACAACACAGTTGTCTGTTACAGGTGTAAAGGTTTTGTACTTATCAATATCCCACACTTCACCTGTATATACACTGCCTAAATCATCAAGGTTATATCTGCCCAGTACACAACCAACTACATATGATAGAAAGGACTTAACATCTCTAACTTTTTCAGCCTTGTATATTGTAACATCTTTTTCTTCAACTTCACTTTTGAAACCGTCTTTTACATTATAAATATCAAGGAAAATTTCATTTAGCTTTTCTTCATTTTCCTTAACCTTATTAAATCTACTGTTGGCTACCTTTTCCCATTGTAAATAAGCATCAAGGAGTTTACCGGTTGAAGTCTTGTACTTTATAAACGGATGAGTTGTAAAGTCCCATGAATTTTCAAAGGAATCAAAGTCCTCTTTTGCTAGGTTAATATTCTCAGTTACTAAGTCATTTACTTCTTGTTCTTTACTTAAAGAATGTAAAATCGGTAGTCTGGCAATATCACCTACTTGGCAATTCATAGTCGGTGCAAGTAGCTTTATCATTTCTGTTGCAATAACAGAATTGCAAAAACCTAAGTAATAAAGTAGCTTGTCCTGACTAGTGTAGAAAGACATTCCGGCAATATCGGAAAGTGCATTTTGTTTATATCTAAAAGCCGGTTTTACTGTAATAAGTGACCATGTAGCAAGTGGCATAAACTTTAGTTCTTGGTTATAGTCTTGGGTATGCCTACCGTCTAATTTAGCCTTACCCATAACAGTTTCACCGTTTTTGTACCAATTAATTAGGTAGTCATTATTGCCATACCACTTACGATATTCTCCACCTTTATTATAAGGGAAATATGTTGCACCACTTTCATAGGCATCATTTACATTTTCTGCTGTAAAGTTTGCTTTAGAAAGGTTAACCTCCCACCACAAACGCAAGAATCTTTCATTGTCACCGGTTTTCATACCGTTTCTACAAACAGTAAGTTCACCTAAGGTTCTGCCTTGTTCAAATGCCTTCATAAAGCTATCTCCAAGCCAATATGCAACCGGTTCTCCCGGTATTTTGGCAAAATCATATTGGTCGGTATAGTGATAATTTTCTTTATTAAAAAACTGATTATGCTTTTCTTTTCGCTTACTGTAGTTATATTCAGAAAGTCTGACACCACATAGTTTTTGGAATGGTAGGTGTTTACGGTTTACCCATGTTACAACAGGTAGATGACCGATTTTACCCTCAAAAAGTTCTGTACCAAAATCAACAATAGAATTTAGCTGAAAACTATGCAATAGGTATTTTCTGAACTTTTCAAAACTTTTTAGGTACATCCAAGAAACAGTAGTAATCATAGCAATTAACGCATCTTCCTTAGAAAGTACACCTACTGCTTTCTGAATAAATACTACTGCTAAGTCATTTTTTGCAATATTATATTCCCTATTTACATACATAGCAAGTTTCTTGTTCATTCTTGAATTGCTTAGGTATGGTGGGTTAGTAACTACCACATCATAGTGATGTGACATAATATTTGCTTGGTTAATAAGTGGAAGCAGCTTTGAGAATATTTCTTTTAAGTAATTATTTTCTTCCTTAGTTGTTGGACTATAATTTCTTAATTCCTCTATTCTGCTATATAAGCTTTTGAAATCTACTTTCCTTAAATTCAAGATACTGCCATATTCTTTACCATCATAAAATACAGTAATTAGATATGTAAATTCTTCTAACAATCTTTCGTTACCGTTGCTAAAGAATAGTGCCACTTCATCTACATTTTCAATATTGTTACTTTCTTGTACACTACAAAGATTTACCTTGTACTTGCCCAGTACCAAATTTTTGTTATAGTAACTTGCTTTCATCATTAAAGCAAAATAAGAAAGTGATGATGCTCTATCGTCAATATCAAGGCCATAAAGGTTATTTTCTACAATCAAAAGTGCTGAGTCACTTTGGCTATAGCCCTCATTGCAATAAATATCAACTAATAATTCAAAGGCATAAACCAAAATATGACCACTACCCATACATGGGTCAATGAACTTAATATCGGTAGGTTTTAAGTCTTTTCTTTTCTCTCTGATTTTTTTAAGTTCTGGGTTATCCTCATCAGTATCTTTAATATAATACTGCCATTTGTTTATGAAGTTTTCTGCTTTTTCAGTTTCACCATTACCTATTAAATGGTCAACCCATACCCTACCTAGGGTATTTTCTACCATATATTTTACTACCCAATCAGGTGTATATAGCTGAGTTGCAACAGGTAGATATTTTGAAGAAATTTTCTTCTTGCTCATATCACCGTCATAAAGTTTGTTGAAAACATCTGTGTTGTAATACTGATGAAACCAACCCATAATCTCTACACCTTGGGTAAAGTTATCAATATTAATCTTAGAAAGTTCAGCAATTACACCGTTACTGTCATAATCAAGGTTTAGGAGAAGTTTTACATAATCATCAAGGTCATTTTGGAATACGGTCATATTCCGGCCTAAATATTCATTGACCTTTACAAACAGAAGTATGTACAGAGCTTTGTTGTTTTTCTCTGCTTTATACTTACCAATATTCATTTCATCTTCCGGTGTAAAATCAAGAACATTATCACCTAAAGTAGAAATAATTTTAGGTTCTTTTTCATCTTTGGACAAGAACAATTGATTATTGAAAGGCAATAGAGAATTTGCATCCATATATCTAAGTGCTACAATTCTTGTGAACCAAATATAGGCAATATCCTCAATGGCATCATTAAAAGAAGTAACATAATCCTCTTCGTTACTTCTGCTTATTTTTTCTATAAAATGATGTCTTGCAACTTTTTCTTCTTCAGTTAAGTGACCGTAAAATTGAGAAATACCATTTTCCGTAACACCAAAGTAAGTTGCCCTTTCCTTTATATCTTCAATTAATTTGTTTCTTGCAAAAATTGCAAAATTTCTAATTGCTGTTCTGTCCATTTTCTTTATTCAAACCTTTAATATTAATTACAACCAACTCAGGGTTGTTAAAAAGTCTTGGTAAAATATAGTTATACTTAGGGTAGCTGATACCCCTACTAACTATCAACACTGAATTTTCCTTTACATATTCTCCACCTGAAAAGGTAGGAAAAAAGCCTTTGTGACCTATCAGTCCCTTATCTTTATGAGGTAGGCTGATCATTCCACCATGTTCATGACCTGAAAGTATCAAGTCAAATTTATACCTAAAATAGCTTTTTGCATAAACAGGAAAATGTGCAAGTAAAATTCTATAATTTTCTTTATCGGAATTATAATTTACATTTTTCAGTTGTGTTGCCATAGAATTTTCTGACAATTTCACACCGTCATATACACCACAAATATCAATCTTGTTGCCATTTATAGTGACCTTTTCTACCTTATCCTCAAGAACCTTTACACCGATTTTCTGTAAATCGGATAAAACTTCTTCCGGTTCTTTCAGCCCATATTCGTGATTACCCGGTGCAAAATAGCAGTTATATTTCCGTACAAGAATATTAGCTAACTCATATCCTTGCTCACAACCACTAATTCTATCAACTAAATCTCCACCTAAAAAAACTACATCAGGTGAAATATTTTCTATTCTTTTTACTATTTCACCTATATCACCACAATTATGAAAATCAGAAACAAAGACAGCTTTTACACTTTTCTTTATTTTCTCACTTTCAATTGTGTAGGTTACATTCTTGATTTTGCGAAATCTAATATCGCTAACTGCAATAAAAATTATTACAACTAGGATAACAAAAAGAATTGAAAAAATAATATACTTTATCATTAAGTTACCTTAATTTAAAATGCCCAGTTACCATCTTTGAAGATAGGTACTCTCTTGCCGTCTCTAGTAATAGCAGTAATGTTTAAGTCCTCATTACCAATCATAAAGTCAACATGAACTAAGCTATCGTTAATGCCTCTTTCTCTGCATTGTTCAAGAGTTAAGTCCTCATAGTCCTTTAGGCAATTTGTAAAGCCCTCACCAAATGCTAGGTGACAAGCAGCATTTTCATCAAACAATGTGTTGTAGAATAGAATTTTACTGTTTCTGATTGGTGAATCATATGGTACAAGTGCTACTTCACCAAGATAAGCTGAATTTTCATCCATTGCAATAATTGACTTTAGTAGGTCCTCATTCTTTTCAGCCTTTACTTCTACTGCTTTACCATTTTCAAATCTTACTGAGAAATTCTCGATTAGCTGACCTTGGTATGAAAGTGGCTTTGATGCATAAACAATACCTTCAGCTACACCTTTCTTTGGTGTGATAAAAATTTCTTCTGATGGAATGTTTGCATTAAATGGTACATTTGTACCTAGTGTATCCTCACAACCACCTAGGAACTGAGCAGTTTCTATCATACCTACTTTAAAGTCAGTACCGTTAGATGACTTGTACTCTAGTGTTTCAATACCAAGTGAATTTAAGTAGTCACATCTTTCTTTTAGGTCTTTATTATGTTCTTCCCAATTTTTAATAGGGTCACCGTTTGCCCTTGAAGTGTATAGGATAGCTTCCCATAGCTTTTCAATAGCAACACTTTTACGCTCATTAGGGAAAACTTTCTTTGCCCAATCAGCACCGGGAACTGCTGCAATACACCACTGATATTTATTATCCATTTGGTCACGATATGGCTTAGTGATTTTTCTCTTAATCTGCTGAGATTTAACCAGCTTTTCCATATTAACGCCCTTTAGTCCATCAGGGTCTTCACTTTCAAGATAAATCAGTGCAGGTAGCACATCAACCTTATGCTGAAGTCTTGCCTTTTCCCATTCTTCAACCTTAGAAAGTACCTTTTCTTTCTGCCAACGAACATGAAGCTTGGTAAGTGGCTGATAGTTCCAATCAACAATAACCTTACCTGCACCACTACGGTAACATTCTTCAACAAGCATTTTTACAAATTCAGGTTGGTCAAGTTGTGTAGTAATATACACCTCTTGATTTTTCTGTACATTAACACCCTTTTGGGCAATTAGCTTTGCATAATTTCTTAAATCTGTCTTTTTCATATATATCACCTTATTATCTTTCACTAGGATTATCCATAGTTACATATAAATTATAATACTCAAATTATACTATATTTATTAATAAATTACAATAAAAAGGGTTGTGGCAAATACTTTTCATTATAAGTTATTTACCACAACCTTATTTAACTATTAAATTTTTCTTGCAAAAACAAAGCTACACCATCTTGATTATTACTTAAAATAACCTTAGTTGAAATAGATTTTAATTCTTCACAAGCATTATTCATTGCATAACATTCATCAGAAATTTGAAACATAGGTACATCATTGATAGCGTCACCAAAGGTCACTACCCTATCAAAATTATATGTTTCTTTTAACTGCAAAATTCCATTAGCCTTTGAGGCAGTTATAGGCATAATTTCACACCAATAGGAGTCATTATAAATTTCTTTCTGAAATGTTACTCTAATATTATTATTTTCTTTGATAGAATTATAAAATTCTTTCACCTCATCATATTCACCGATAATAGTAAAATAAAAAATATCACCCTCATAAAGGTTTTCATTACTGTTCAGAGGGTTCATTCTAGGGTCATTACCTCTAACATCAAGGTAATATTTTGTACCTTGATTTACAAAATTCTTGTTGTAGCTAACCTTTTCTACATTATTAACAAATGAATATACCAAAGGGTTTAGTGAAGATTTCTTAATATTCTCAATAATAAAATCTCTGTCAGTTTTATTAAAGTAATTTGAATTAACTATTTTTCCTGTATCTTTCATCATTGTGAAAGTACCGTTATACACAACTACAGGTAATTTTAAGTTCAAGCCCTCAATTTTATCACTTGCAGAAACTAAACTTCTTGCAGTAGCAACTGTAAATTTCATTCCTTTTTCAATAAGGGAATTAATGATATTTTTGCTATTTTCACTAATCTTAACATCACTATTCAGTAGTGTACCGTCAAGGTCAGAAACATAAAGTGTATTCATTTATTCCTCCCAAAACAGTTCATCCAAAGTTTTATTAAGTACTTTACAAATTGCAATGCAAAGTTTGATTGTAGGGTTGTAGTCACCTTTTTCAATAGCATTTATAGTTTGTCGTGATACACCAACAAGTTCAGCAAGTTTAGCCTGAGAAATATCCATACCTGCCCTAGCAGATTTTAATTTTAAATTTTTCATTCTTCAATCTCTCTCTTTTCTGCTTTTTTGTCAATGATGATTTTCATAATTGCAATTACTGAAACTATTAGAAATGTAACACCACAAACTAGGTTCATAAAAAATGTTTCATCATCACCTTTAGTGATGATATTTCCAAAAAAACAAGCAAAGTTAATTGCACTTACAACCAGAAAAACAATAATATACCTTGAAAGATTACCGGACAATGAAACATAAGCATCCTTAATAATTGAATAACCGGCAAATACAACAACACCTAAGCAAATACCAACAAAGTTCATTGACATTGTGTCAAGCCAATCACCAAACAATTTGCAAAACAAACCGTTAGCAATATAGTAAGCGATAACTGTAAAGAAAGAATACTTATATGCTACACCTTTAATAGCCTTTTGTCTTTCATCGTAATTGTTAGTAGGCTTACCCTTTTTCTTTCTATATAAATGTGCAAAAAGACAAACAAGGAAAACCAATACAAAACTTGCAACCATACCCAATGCAAAAGAAAGTTTCTCTGTATTAATCATAATAAAACCTCCAATAAAAATTTATTTTTATCTCTTGACTATATATTACTACCTAGATTACATTATGTCAAGTATATTTTACATTTATTTTGAAATATTTTACTTTATGTTAAGTCAGCTTTTCTAATATATTTTTTAGGCAATAAAAAAGTCACACCGAAAACAGTGTGACTTTTAAATATTATTTACTTTTTCATTACAACCTTATTTGTCTTTTTCTTAAATCTTACAAGTGTAATAAACTTATACCTAACAACATCATAGGCTCTGCCAAGGTTAAATTTCTTTGAAAGAAATAAACCAATTTCAGCCACTACAATGCCACCGATAATATCAACAAACACATGTTGCTTTACAAATACAGTTGACATACAAATTAATATAGCAAGAACAAACCACACCTTGCTATACATAGGGTGAACTTTCTTACACCTTAAAGCACCTCTAAAGCAAATCCAGCTTTCCATACAATGGATAGATGGGAAAAGATTATTAGGTTGGTCTAATGAATAAACAGCATTAGTCAACCAGTTAAGAACACCTCCGGAAGGAACATTTGCTCTTGTCATAGTGGTTGGGATAATAACAAAACAAAATAGGCAAATGGTTTTGCACACAAATTCAGCAGCAAAAAGCTCATTGCAAAGACTTCTACTTTCTTTAGCAAACACCAAGAATCCTATAATCCACAACACATAAGAAAGAATATATATCACTACAAAAGAGGATACAAAAGGAATGTAACTATCTAATTTTATTGAAAAATCATAATGGGTCATTTTGTTGGTAAAGAACCTTGTCATATTGTAAACAAGGGTGTTCCAAACAATACAAACCACAATAGGTAAATACGCATATCTTGGAATTAACTGTTTTTTCATATCAAACATATTAGCACAACCACATTTCAAAATCAAGATTTAATCCGGGTTTTATATACCTTTTACAAAAAATGTACATAAATTAACATACATATTTTATGAATAAGTCCATTTGTTTATTCATATATTTTGGTAAATATATAGAAATTGTAGAATTTGTCGAATTTCGTTGGTGCATTTCATTGTATTAAAGTGATAAATAGTGTATAATGTTATGAGTACAAGGTAGTGCATATATTCGGTGTGCTACCTTTTTTCCGTAGTAATATACAATTAAAAAAATGAGGAGCAGAATTATGGAACATTTTATGAACTCACTGCAAACTGTCTTAAACGACATTGACAACGCAGTATGGGGTCCTGTAATGCTGATACTGCTTGTTGGTACAGGTGTTTACCTAACCTTTAGGTTTGGTTTTCTAACTTGGAGAAATCTTTTTCCATCACTAAAAGCACTTTTCAGCAAAGAATCAAGAATCAAAAAAGACGGTGGCAAAGGTGATGTTTCTCCTTTTGCAGCACTTATGACTGCACTTGCATCTACAATCGGTACAGGTAACATTGTCGGTGTTGCTACTGCTATGGTAGCCGGTGGTCCGGGTGCTTTGGTATGGATGTGGATTTCAGCAGCATTTGGTATTACAACAAAGTTTGCTGAATGTGCGTTGTCTATTAAGTACAGAGTTGTTAATGACCGTGGTGAAATGCTTGGTGGCCCTATGTACTCAATCAAGGCAGCATTTCACGACAAGCTACCCGGTAAAATTTTGGCAGTATTATTTGCAATCTTTGCATTACTTGCATCATTCGGTATCGGTAACTTAACACAAGCTAACTCAATCTCCGATGCAGTTAACTCAACCTTTACTATTCCTACATGGGTAACAGGTCTAATCCTTACAGTTATGGTACTGATTATTGTTTTAGGTGGTATTCAGAGTATTTCAAAGGTTTCTTCAGTACTTGTTCCTGCAATGGCTGTCTTTTACATTATTGCAGGTCTTGTAGTTATTTTCGGTAACATTTCAGGTATTCCTGAAGGTCTAAAAAACATTTTTGTTATGGCTTTTTCCGGTAAATCAGTTGCCGGTGGTATAGCCGGTACACTTACTGCAACAATGTTGAACTCAATGCGTTATGGTGTTGGCAGAGGTGTATTTAGTAATGAAGCCGGTATGGGTTCTGCTGCTATTGCTGCAGCTGCTGCACATACTGACAACCACATTCGTCAAGGCTACATCAATATGTGTGGTACATTTCTAGACACAATTGTTGTTTGTACAATTACAGGTTTAGCTATTGCATCATCCGGTGTACTTGGTACAACTAATGCAGCTATGGATGGCACATATGTTATTGATAACAACAAAATCACTATTGCATCTCACAATATTGGTTCTGACTCCTCATACAAAGATACAATTTATGAGTATGCATTAACTGATGATGGTTTCTCATTAACTGATGATAGTGGTAATGTTACAAACTACACACCTTGTACTAAAGAAAAAATTGCTACAAATCAGGAAACTGACTTTGACAAAAAGATGGATGGTGTAGAAGCTAAGGCTACCGAAACAACTTTACAGGGTACATGGCAAGATGAAAGTGGTAACAATGTAAAGTTCAGTACTGATGGACAGTACGAATCACTTACACTAACAACCGGTGCTAAACTAACAATTGAAGCATTTAGAAGTGTACTTGGTGATGTTGGTGCTTACCTAGTAACTATTGGACTTATCCTCTTTGCTTTCTCTACTATTCTTGGTTGGGAATATAACGGTGAAAAGGCACTTGAATTCCTTGCTAAAAAGCCACTTGTATGTTACATATACAGAATTATATTCTCACTTGTTGTTTACTTTGGTGCAGTAATTTCTCTTGATATTGTATGGTCATTCTCAGATATTGCAAACGCACTTATGATTGTTCCTAATGTTATTGCCGTATTAATCTTAAGCAATAAACTTGCAAAAGAAACTAAGAAATTCCAGCCAATTTGGAAAGAAGAAAGAGGAAAAGCTAAGAATAATAAGTAATATTTGATTTAATAGTGGTAATATACAATAGCATATATAAACAATAGATAATATTTAACTTTATTTACTGTTACTAAAAATAATATATATAAACTTAAAGGAGTGGTTAATCAAACCACTCCTTTCCTTTTCCCTATTCTCATTTTTATTGTAATTTATAATAAAGATAGTAAACTATATCAATAAATTAGGGTTTGTGGGGCTAAATGCAAAGTGTTAAATTTTAGCAAATAAGGCTCCCTTGTGTAAAGGGAGCTGTCGC
>NZ_JBBMEY010000033.1:0-22025 GCF_040096285.1 Ruminococcoides intestinihominis
TGCACTTGTTATTATAATCTGCCCTCCCTCAGACGAGGGAGCTGTCGATTGTAAATTGACGGTACGGCAATTTACCTTTTATAAATCGACTGAAGGAGGGAAAAACTATAAATTAGATGAATAAATCGGTTACTATCTAATTTATCTACATTACATAAACAACTCTACAAACCCTAATTTGTTGAACCGATTTAACTTAACTCTTAAAGTAAATTTATACAATCAAAAACATAAAAAAGGCAAGGTTAGACCTTGCCTTTTTTAATTCTTAATAAATAATAATAACTATTTTCTTCATTAATTTTTGAAATGAGATTTTGACTGTTTTCTACTATCAATTTCTTCTTGAACTTTTTTAAATTCTTCATCTAATGCATCGTATTCTTTCTTTACTTCTTCATCTTTCAACTGTTCATTTAAAAAATCATCGAAATTTGTCATAGCAATCTCCTTTATAAATGTTATATATAAACTGCAACCACCTGAAAATAGGTGGTTGCCTCTCTTCTATTTAATTATAAAATAAATAGTTTTAATTTACAAGTGGATTTATTTTACTACAACTTTACACTTTGTATAGACCTTGCTATTGCTCTTTGCACTAACTGTAACATAGCAGGTGCTTTTTTTCTTTCCGGTTACTTTGCCCTTACTATTAATAGTAGCAACCTTTGAATTAGAAGTTTTGTACTTTACATTCTTACTAACTTTGCCATTTCTATAGTAAACATAACCCTTAAGCTGAGCAGTTTTGCCTTTCTTAACTGTAAGTGACTTAGGATTTAATCCTACTGCTGATTTAGCACCGTTATAAGCCACTGTAGCCTTTAATAAGTTAGTTTCAGTAGATTTATCTACCTTAGCCCATTGCTTCTTAGAACCATCATAAAAGACAACTCTCAGCTTGTTACACTTATAGAAAGACTCAGATGAAACAACAGTAACACTCTTTGGAATTACAATAGTTTCAAGGTTAGTACAATAAGCAAAATTATTTTGTTCAATCCATTTTATTGACTTAGGTAATGTAACTGACTTTAGATTTTTGCAATACATAAATGATGCAACACCCATCCTATTTACAGTAGATGGAATTGTAAATCTTGTATCCTTTTTACCGGGAGCGTATTGAATAAGGTACTTCTTACCTGCCTTATATAGCACATTATTAACAGAAACAAAGTACTTGTTATTCTTGTCGACAGTAATCTTAGTTAAGTTAGGGCAACTAAAAGCACCATCACCGATTCTATAAACTTGCTTAGGAATATTAAAACTCTTTAAACTTGTACAACCAAAGAATACATCACTGTCAATATTCATTTTTACATTGCTATTAGGAATTGTAACTTTAGAAAGTTTTTTACAATTCATAAAAGCAAAACTTTGAATAGATATTAAATTTTTTGGTAATGAAATATTAGTTAGCTTTCTGCAATTTGCAAATGAAAGAAAACCTACTGATGATACACTACCGGCTATTTTCACAGTAGCTAAGTTTGTACAGTTCATAAAAGCAAGGTTGCCTATATTCTTCACACCATTTTCTACAACAACAGTCTTGATTTTAGTTGCATAATTCTTCCATGGTGTATTAGGTGTAACCTTAAAAACATCATCATAATCATCATAACCGTCAGGGTCATCAACATCATAACTGTAATCGGACATTTTGCCATTGCCGGACATTGTAAGTGTACCACTTTTTTCGTTAAATGACCACTTACAATTTAGTGAATTACCTGATTTTTCACTTGTTGTACTTGCTGATACAGTAACAACACCAAATACACTAACCATCATCAATACTGATAAAATAATACTTATCATTTTTTTCATAAGTCATCTTCCTTTCTTATTTATATTTTTAGGGTATTCTATATACAACACTACTAAACGGTGGTAGCATTTCCTTTCCATCATCCTTTCTTTTTTATTAAACCCCCTTTATGCTCTTCTATATATAACACTTTTCAAGTATTAAAAAGGTTACACAATTTCCAAAAATTATTAAAATTATTTAGAACAAAGGAAAAAGCCTTCCAAAAGGAAGGCTTAAACTTAAAATCAATATTTAGTTGCATTGATAATTTGGCTAGTAACATTTTGGTCAGTATCTGCAATTGTAAGTAAAGTGTTATCCACTTGTTCTACAACTGCTGAATTCTGCCACAATTTATCGTAGTTACTGCCTTTTTCTTCATCAAACTTAGAGTAGTTCATTGAACGAGCATCTTCAATAACTTTTTTGGCATTTTTATCAGTATCAAAAACATAATATATAGCAACATCACTATTGTTTACATTTACCTTTACTGCTGACTTTAAGCCATCATAAGGGAAGATTTTCAGTTTATTCTCATCAGTCACAATTTCCATCTTAAAATTAAGGGAAGAAACATTTTCAAGTGCTGACTTAAACTCATCAGCTGACAAAGATTTTTTGCTAGGCAATGTTGTTGTAGTTACAATTTTACTACTGTTGTTACTGTCGGAACTTTTATTGTCCTTGCTATCACAACCACAAAATACAACTGCTACACACAATGCCAATGCAAAAAGTGACAATATTTTTTTCATTAATATCACCTAGAATTAGCTAATCATTGACTTGATTTTTTCCAGAACATCCTGAGCATTCGCTTTGCCCTTACTGTTCTTCATTACATAACCCATACAAGCCATAATTGCCTTTTCTTTACCCTGCTTATACTGTTCAACAGCCTTAGGGTTTGCCTCAATAGCCTGACGGCAAAGGTCATCAACAAAACTATCGTCAAGACCTGCCATATCTTCTTCACTGATATATTCTGTACAAGGCTCACCACTTTCAAGCATCTTGTCAAGTGTTGACTTAGCAAGGTTGTTCTGAACCTTACCACCCTCAATTAACTTACATAGTTCGTTAAGTTGTTCAGGTGTAGTCTTAACATCAAATGCTTCTTTGTCCTCTTCTGTCTGTAGAATACGGAACATCTGACCAATAATAAAGTTACTTGCAGTCTTTGGCTTTTTAAGGTCAGTAATAGCTTTGTCAAAATATTCAGAAATATTTCTATATTTAGTTAGAAGTTGAGCATCCTTTTCAGGAACTCCATATTCACTGACATATCTCTTGTACTTTTCTGTTGGTAGTTCAGGAAGTGTACTCTTGATTTCTTCTACTTCTTCATCAGAAACACAGATTGTAACAAGGTCAGGATCTCTAAAGTAACGGTAGTCATGAGCATCTTCTTTACTTCTCATAGAAGATGTTGTGTTAGTAGCATCATCATATCTTAATGTTTCCTGCACTACCTTACCACCATTTTCAATTAGGTCAACTTGTCTTTCATATTCATACTCCATCGCTTTCATAATGTTGCTGATAGAGTTCATATTCTTAATTTCTGTACGAGTACCTAGCTTTTCGCTACCCTCAGGTCTAACAGAAATATTAACGTCACAACGCATTGAACCTTCCTGCATACGACAGTCAGAGATACCAATGTAACGCATAACCTGTTGTAGCTTTTCTACATATTCTCTTGCTTCATCAATAGAACGAATGTCCGGTTCAGAAACAATTTCAATAAGTGGAACTCCACCTCTGTTATAGTCAACATATGTGTCACCATGGCTATGGATAAGTTTACCTGCATCTTCTTCAATATGAATATGATGAAGTCTGATTTTCTTACCACTTGAAAGTTCAACATAACCACCAATAGTTAGTGGAGCATATAGCTGACTAATCTGATATGCTTTTGAAAGGTCAGGATAGCAGTAGTTCTTTCTATCCATTTTTGAAATGTTGGCAATCTTACCATGTGTAGCAAGACCAGCCTTGATACCATATTCAACAACCTTTTTGTTTAGCTTAGGAAGTGTACCGGGAAGTCCAATACAAACAGGACAACAATGGCTATTAGGAGCACCACCAAAAGCAGTTGAACAAGAACAGAAAATCTTAGTATCTGTTGCAAGTTCAATGTGGGTTTCAAAACCTGCTACTAATTCATATTTCATAGCTTAACACCCCACTTTGTATCTTTAAAGTTTTCAGGACAAGCCTGTTCATATTTATATGCAACATTAAGGATTTTGCCTTCCTTAAATTTGTCACCGATAATCTGCATACCGATTGGCATACCCTTTTTGTTGAAACCACAAGGAACAGAAACTGATGGAAGTCCTGCAATATTGATAGGTACTGTACAAATATCTGTTAAATATGTTTCAACAGGATCAGAAGTAGCTTCACCTGACTTAAATGCAGTCATAGGAACTGTTGGTGCAAGAATAACATCAACATTCTTAAATGCATCATCAAAAGCCTTAATGATAGTACCTCTTAGGTTCTGAGCTTTCTTATAATAAGCATCATAATAACCGGCAGAAAGTACATAAGTACCAAGAAGAATTCTTCTCTTAACTTCTTCACCAAAGCCTTCACTTCTGGTTTTGCAAATCATATCATGGATACCTTCATAATGTTCTGTCTTGTAACCATAACGGATACCGTCATATCTGCCTAAGTTTGAAGATGCTTCAGCACAAGCTAGAATATAATAAACAGGAAGTGCAAACTTTAGTGCAGGTAAATCGAAGTAAACAATTTCAGCACCCATTTCTTCATACTTCTTAGCAGCCTCTAGCACAGCTTCTTTAACATCTTCACGAACACCCTCTAGGTATTCTCTGGCAATACCAATCTTCATACCCTTAATATCATTGTTAAGAGTATCATAAGTTGGTTTCCCTTGTCTGCCTTCACAAGTAGAGTCGTTCTCATCATATTCAGAAATAACATCATAAACAAGTGATGCATCCTCTACTGTTTTTGTGATAGGTCCGATTTGGTCAAGGCTACTTGCATAAGCAACAAGACCATATCTTGAAACTGCACCATATGTTGGCTTTAGACCAACAATACCACAGAATGATGCAGGCTGACGAATACTACCACCTGTATCTGAACCTAAACCAAAGGCAGCAATATCACCACCAACTGCTGATGCAACACCACCTGATGAACCACCGGCTACATGGTCGGTATTAAATGGGTTTGTTGCACCACCAAAGCAAGAAGTTTCGCAAGAAGAACCCATAGCGAATTCATCCATATTTGTTTTACCAAGTAGGATTGCATTGTTCTTTTTTAGGACTTCCCAAACTTTTGCATCATAAATTGGCTTATAGCCTTTTAAAATTTTACTGCAACAAGTTGTTTCGATACCATTTGTAGAAATGTTATCCTTTAGTGTCATTGGAACGCCCTCAAGAGGAAGTAGCTTTTCACCTCTCTTGATTTTTTCATCAACTTGTTTTGCTTGTTCAAGGGCAACTTCCGGTGTAACTGTAACATAAGCGTTAAGTTCACCGTTAGCCTCCTCAATAGCTTTTAAATACTTTTCTGTAAGTTCAACACAGCTAATCTCTCCGTTTTGGAGCATAGACTGTATCTTTTCAATATATCCCATATTTTCCTCCAAAACTTAAGCGTGATTTCTTACAAGGAAGTGGTCTTCCCCTTGTTCAGGAGCATTCTTTAGAATTTCCTCTGTTGGCAAAGATGGCTTTACCACATCTTCACGAAAAACATTGGAAAGGTTATTAATATTGTCAAACTCTACACCCTCAGTGTCGGCATTGTTGATTGTATCAGCAAAAGAAACAATCTCTTGCATTGACTCTGTAAGGCTGTCCATTTCTTCCTCAGGAACAAATAGCTTTGAAAGTAGAGCAATGTTTTCTACATCTTCTCTGGTAATCATCTTGTCACCCTCTAATTTATCTTAACTTAATATGAACTTCTCTTAACTGTTGTTCAGTAACTTCACCCGGGCTACCAAGTAGTAAATCCTGAGCATTGCTATTCATAGGGAATGCAATAACTTCACGAATATTTTCTTCTTCTGTTAGTAGCATAATCATTCTGTCAACACCCGGAGCCATACCTGCATGTGGTGGAGCACCGTACTGGAATGCATTGTATAGTGAGCTGAACTTTGACTTTAGGTCATCTTCGCTATAACCTGCCATATCAAATGCCTTAACCATAATATCTAGGTCATGGTTACGAACTGCACCGGAAGAAAGTTCAACACCGTTACAAACAATATCATACTGATAAGCAAGAATTTCTGTTGGGTCTTGATTCTGTAGTGCATCCATACCACCCTGTGGCATTGAGAATGGGTTATGAGTAAATGCTAGGTGACCGTTTTCATCATATTCAAACATTGGAAAGTCAACAATAAAGCACATTTCAAACTTACTCTTGTCGATTAAGTCCAGTCTGTTTGCAACTTCTGTACGAATTTGACCTGCAAGAACAGGAGCTTGATCAGGAGTATCGGCAATAAAGTAAATAACATCTCCGGCTTTACTACCGTTTCTCTTAATTAGTTCTTCTCTGTCACCAGGCTTTAGGAACTTATCAATAGGACCGTCAAATGTTAAATCATCATTAACCTTAACATAGCCTAAGCCCTTCATACCGATTGAAAGAGCAAATTCTTCCATTCTCTTGAACCACTTTTTGCTCTGCTTTGCACAGTCAGGAACATTGATAGAACGAACTGTCTTTTTACGGAATGGAGCAAAATCAGTTTCTTCAAACATATCAGAAATTTCTACAATAAGTAGTGGATTTCTTAGGTCAGGCTTATCTGAACCATACTTTAGCATTGATTCCTTATAAGGGATTCTCTTAAATGGTGGTTTGCTAACTTCCTTATCGCTGAACTTCTTAAATGTATCATAAAGAACTTCTTCAGCAACTGCAAATACATCTTCCTGAGTAGCAAAAGCCATTTCAAAGTCCAGTTGATAGAATTCACCCGGAGAACGGTCTGCTCTTGCATCTTCATCTCTAAAGCAAGGTGCAATCTGGAAGTATTTATCAAAACCTGAAACCATTAATAACTGCTTAAAAATCTGTGGAGCTTGAGGTAGAGCATAGAACTTACCCTTGTGCTTTCTTGATGGGATTAGATAGTCTCTTGCACCTTCAGGTGAAGATGTTGAAAGGATTGGAGTTTGCATTTCCAAAAATCCCATGTCATTCATTTTACTTCTTAGGTAGCTGATAATCTGACTTCTTAGTACAATGTTGTTATGAACCTTAGGGTTTCTAAGGTCTAGGAATCTGTACTTTAGTCTTACATCTTCAGAAGTATTTGTTGAAGTCATAACTTCAAAAGGTAGGTTATTCTTACACTTACCAAGAACCTTAATGTCCTCTGTGTGTACTTCAACATAACCTGTTGCAATCTTCTTATTGATTGTATCTTCATCTCTCTTAACAACTTTACCTGAAAGAGTAACAGTACATTCTCTGTTAATATCTTTTAGGATTTCGTCATTATGAACAACAACCTGAAGAACACCGTAGTGATCACGAATATCAAGGAACATAACACCACCGTGGTCACGGATATTTTCTACCCAACCTGCTACACGGACAGTATCTCCTATATTACTTTCTCTTAATTCGCCACAAGTAACTGTGCGATAAATATTTTCTCTAACCATTTCTACTTTCCTTTCCAGAAATGTTTTGGGCATACTATGACCCATAATGAAATATTATAACATATACAACAGTATCTTTCAATATTTTATAGAAAGAATTTCCCTAGTTTTTCATATAATTTCTATTTACGTAACTACTAAATCAATAATATTACTATTTCACCTACGCAACATTACAAAATCATTATAACATATAAAAAGCCTCATATACAGAGGTTTTTTCGATATTTTTGATTAGTATAAAAGGAAAGGTGGTAACATAAGCTACCACCTTTTTATAAGGTCGATATTAATGATTTATAAAGATATCATTTCTTATGCAATTCAAATCTACAAGACATATATCCATCTTTTTTACTAATAGAAACCTCTGCATCAAATGTTCCATATTCAAAATCAAGGTAATCACCGTAATATCCGGAATAACGGCCGGTAACATTAAAAACAAAACTGTCATCAGTTTCCTCTTCAAATTTTATGCTACCAATTTCAGGTGTATAAGCTTTAACTAAATAACCATCCTCCAGTAATTCATTCTGAAGACTATCAGCAGTAATATAACTTTCAGCATCATATTCATCTTTTATGTAATCACCTTCTTCAGTAGTTTCTTCAATAGTAACAGGTGTATAAGTATCATCGCTATCAGAATAATCGTCACTAACCGAATAGTTATTACTACTTGAAGAATCACAACAAACAAAGCAAATAGCAGTAAGTGAAATCATAATAACACAAACAATAATTGTACTAACTTTTTTCATAATTTAATCACCTCTCAAAATCTCTATTACCAAAACACAATTTACAATTTGCCATATACCTTTTACCATATGCAATAGCATCATCTTCTGTAAGAAAATAAATCATATTATCATCTTTCTTTTCCTTACTTGTAAAACGACATTTACCAACAATATGTAACTTTTTAGTGTTTTTATTTAGTGCATATTTTTCCCTCATCAACATCACCCCTTAATGACAATATATCACAAAGGAACAGAAAAGTCAATTTAAAATTGATTATTTTATTAATAATTACATTTATAATTGACGATTACTATATAAAATATCGTTAAGGAGGTATGATTATGGTATATGATTTTGGACTAAGATTAAAAGAATTAAGAAAAAAGAAAAAGTTATCACAAAGCCAAGTATCTGCTAGATTAAACATAACAAAGAGTAGCATTAGTGGTTACGAAAATAATATAATTACACCATCAAATGATATAATAGTAAAACTTGCACTTCTGTATGGAGTAACTACTGATTATTTATTAGGACTTGACAATAATGAAAGCATTGTAATTTCTGACTTGACAAACAATCAAAAAGAAATTGTGAGATTGCTAGTTAATGAATTCAAATTGAACAATAGAAATGCTAACCTAAGCAAGTAATTAATTAAGAGCCTTTATAGGCTCTTTTTTTGCATAAAATAATAAAAATAAGGGTATTTCAAATAAAGATTGAAACACCCTTAAAAAATAACAATTATTTATTTTTTATCGCATTAAGCAGTTTGATAATTTCGGCGAATCCAAGCATAAACATACCACCAATAAAGCTTACACCCCACCAAGCAACAGCAACAGCAAAGCTAAAGTAATATGTGTCCTCCAGAATATTCTTTGTATAGCCCATAGCAAAACCAAGAATTGCACCAATAATAAAAATTGCATATGCAATACCGGTTAACACCTTTGCTACTTTATTTTCCTTATTAACAGGTGTTGTGTTATCACTTTGTTTGCAATACTTTAAAATTTCCTCATATTCCTCATCGGTAACATTGATTGGAATTTTCTTAAAATATCTGCCTTCCTTAGTTTCTTGGTCATATTCATAATCGGGATATTCTTCACTCCAAGCAGGATTTTCAGAATATTCTTTATCATAAAGTCCCAAGTCATTCAGAACTTTTGCTTTTTCCATATTCTTATTGTATTCGGCTTGTATTTTCTGTTGATTAATAAATTCTTGTACCCTTTGATTCATTCTACTTCTCCCCTAATTTGCAACAATTATGTTTTACTTTACAATTACTACTATATCATCATCAGACTATTTTGTCAATTTTTGCTTAACCAATCATAAAATACACTATATATACAACTGAGTAATTATTATAAATAGAAATTAAAATAAAAAATCGAGGACATCTCAAAAAGAGATGCCCTCAAAAAGGAGTTGATTATTCTAAATTACTTTAGATATGTTAAACCTGTTTCGCCAATAGCTCCATCAATACCTGTGAAGCCCTTTGCACAACATACATAAACTCTCATATTTGACTTACCAGGTGCTGGAACTGAAAGTGTACCATTTGTAACAACCTTCTTGTCACCTGTAACTGCGTCAATATATGTACCGTTAGGAACGTTATTGAATGTTGCAGCACTTGAGATTGTAACTAGAGCAAGTGAATCTGTGTCATCGCTTGTATATCTTCTGATATAAGCCATATCGCCACTTACATAGTTGCTATCTACTGTGTACTGACCCTTCTGAAGAGCAGGAACAGCACGACGAATCTTGTTAAGCTTTGTGATATGCTTTGCTAGAGGATAGCTTAGAGATTCTGAAGCAGCACCTGAAGCTGTATAATCACCAAAGTCTGTTGTCTTAACATCACCTTCAACGTTGTCACCGAAGTAAGCACGACCTGTGCCTTCAAGAGGAGTCTTGTTAGCACCACCGTCAATCATAATGCCCTTCTTAAATTCAATTTCTGAACCGTAATAAATACAAGGAATACCACGGAATGTGAACATTAGGTCTAGGTTTTCTGCCCAAGTTGAAGTACCACCGTTAAATCTAACGCTATCGTTAGGACCAGGAGCGTAGTCATGTGAATCAACATAAACAACATTCCAAGTTGCATCATTAAAGTATGGATCTTCTTGCTTAGCTAGGCCATAAGCATTACCTGCTGTATTGAAGTTATAATGCATTGTAAAGTCAATTGCATTCATACCAGAAGCTTTACTTGTATCTGGTGTATGGTAACTAATACCCTTTAGGAATGCATTGTCAGATGATGGCTGATCTGTTGTATCATCATATTCTTTGTAGTGGTCAAATGTTAGGTTCATGTTATTGTTGATAGATTCAGGATCTGAGCCACTTGACCATTCTTTAGCCCACTTAGGATCAGATTCATCCCATGTATAGAACATTGATGATTCCTGAGCATGACCACGGTACCAAATCTGACCGTAACGAGTACAGATTTCACCGAACATATAGAAGTTAGGATTACCGTACTTAGCTGCATTTGCCATCATCTGCTTGTTATACATCATATTTAGAGTTAATCTTGGAATATGTCTAACAGTATCAACACGGAATGCATCAACACCCATAGCCATATACTTACTGTAAGCCTGGTTGATATATTCAGCAACTGCTGGATTTTCTGTATTTAAGTCAACACAGTCACCGGCAATCTGACCGTATTTACATGACCAGTCATCCCAGTTAAGGTTTCTAAAGTAAGATGTATGATAATAGTTGTTAGGATTGTAAATTTTAGATTTTGATAACTTAATATCAGAATAGTCCTTTGTTGAAGGGTGAACACCTGTTGAGTTACTATCCTGAATTGAGTTATTCTTCATTAGGTTAATTCTAGCATCATGCTGTTTTGCAGGTGTTAAGCTCCAATATTCTTCAGCTGTGTTAACTCCTGCTTGATCTAGAAGTTGCTTAGTAGGAATCATAGAATCTTCGATACTGCCTAAATCCTTTGAAGTATCCTTATCGAATAGCTTACAAAGTGTACCTTCACCGAAGTTACCTGTATGTTGCCATACAACATCCTGTACAATCTTCATGCCCTTCATATGAGCTGCCTGAATTAGATCCTGATAAGTGAAGTCATCACTTTCATATCTTGCATCAACCTTTGAGAAATCCATAGCATGGTAGCCATGGTAGTCATAGCCTGAACCGTTTTCAACAATAGGAGTAATCCAAATTGCTGAGAAACCAAGAGCTTTAATGTAGTCTAACTTTTCAGCAAGACCCTTAAAGTCGCCTCTCCATGCAGGGTCTGAGTCAGGGTTATTATATACATTGTCATCCCAACAGTGAACGTCATTTGACTTATCACCATTATAGAATCTTGTTGTAACTACAAAGTAAATTGACTCTTCACGGAAATCAACAGATGAAGCAGGGTCAAACTCATCAGGGTTTGAGCTCCACCAAATATTGTTATAGAACCACCATTCACCTGTCTTACGAGTAAGTTCCTTTGTAAGTTGCTTACCGTCTTTATCTGTGAACATTAGGTTAATCTTTGTAACATCTTTAAATGTTGTTGTATACCAGTTATCCTTGTCAGCAGTCATCTGTTCACCAGGATATTCTGTTTTTATATTATTTGGAAGTGAGTTCCAATAATATACATATGGAGTTACGCCTTCACTCTTATAGTGTACTGTTATTCCAGCTTCTGTAGTTTCGCTTGAAGCAGCAGTTTTCTTAACGCTTGTATCCTTAGCAGATACACCGACTGTGCCTACAACCATAATAGATGCTGAAACTGCAATGACCATCAAGAGTGCAATGATTTTTTTAATTTTGGTCATAATCTACTATACCTCTTTTTAATTTGCTTTAGCAAGGAATTTTTGGATAGCTACAGCATCCTTAACATTCATTTTACCATCTTTGTTAAAGTCAGAAACTGTTTCATCATATGAATTAACAACCATACCTGTGTGTTTCTTCTGAATTAGAGAAGAGTCTCTAACATTTAGAACACCATCACCATTAACATCACCAAGGATCTTACTTGGATCCGGAGTTGATGGTTTAGTAGCAGTAGTTGGAGTTGTTACTGTTGGATCTGTCTTAGATGGAGTTGTTACAGTTGGTTCTGTCTTAGATGGAGTTGTTACTGTTGGGTCAGTAGGAACTGTTGGGTCTGTTGGGTTCTGAGTTGATTCAAACTTTAACTGCTGAGTGATTGTCTGGTTATCACTACCCTGAACAGATACATCAACTGTATAAGTACCGGACTTAGTTGCTGTAAATGAATAATTCTTGTTTAGTGTGTAATAAGCTGTGTTAACCTGTTCACCTGAAGGATCTTTAACTACATATTTGTAGAAAAGAAGCTTTGTACCTGTGTTACCACCGGCTGCGTTTACAGAAAGGTTAGTAGCTGTACCTGTCTTAATCTGGTTACCTGTAAGAGGGTTAGAAGATAGGAATACAGGCTTTTGTTCCTGAGAAGGGTCTTTGATTGTGAAAGACATTTCTCTAAAGTTTTGGTTACCGGCATTATCCTTAACATCAACTCTTACAGTGTAGTCACCGGAAGCAACCGGATTCCAAACGCAAGAATTGTCAGCAGAATAACTTCTGATAACTTGACTGTTTACTGAGTACTGATACTGTACGCCAGTAGTTTCTGTCTTTGTTGTAGTTGTTAGTGCAATAGCACTGCCAATGTAAGCAGGTGACTTTGTGTCTGATTCAAAAGATGTAATTCTTAGTGGGCTTGTATCATATACTTCCCATGAACCATCTTTGTAAATCATACTGTTGCCAGGGTAAACAATATTACCTGTCTGTGAGCTACCGTTATTGAAGATAATGTGGTCGTATTCGCCTTTAATGTCATAAGACCATACACCATCACCCTCATCAGTCATAGCCTCACCTGGCCAAGCTTTGTTGTTTGCATTGCTTTTACCATCATACCACATGTAAGCGTTAACCTTTGACCAATTACCAGTGTTTTGGAAATACACTGTGTCACCGCTTGCAGAGGTTGCCCCTGATTTTTCTGTGTTAGTATTAGCAGCAAATACAGAATAACTGCCAACACCTACAGCACTTAAAAGCATAAGTACTGCTAAGAAAACACCAAAGGACTTTTTGCATAATGTTTTCATTGTTTTGCCTCCTAAAAGTAAAATATTTTCTTACGATTAAATTATATCAAAAAAGCTTAAGGGTTTTTATTCTGTAAAAGAATAAAAAAATTAATTATATACAATCTTTTATGCAATAACTTGTTTATATGTACCAAGTTATGAACTAAATATTAATAGCCCTTTAAATACATGTAACAGTATTTTAGGAAATTATGAACTAGGATTTTATTTTATCCCAATAAGATTTAAATGCTTGTTCATTTTTATTGTCACCATAAGTATAATATTGTCTGTCTTTCAAAATATCCGGTAAGTACTGTTGATTTACATAATGATTTTTATAATCATGTGGATAAAGGTAGTGTTGTCCTTTGTTTTGATTATCTTCACCATCATAATGAGTGTTTTGAAGTTGTCTTGGAATACTGCCAACATTACCTGCCTTTATATCAGACATAGCCTTGTCTATTGCCATTTCTCCGGAATTTGATTTTGGAGCATTACACACCATAATAACTGCATCGGCTAAAGGAATTCTAGCCTCAGGCAATCCTACTGACATTGCAATATCAACACAGCTCTTTACTATAGGTATAAGGTTTGGGTAAGCAAGTCCTACATCTTCACAAGCACACACCATAAGTCTTCTACAAGCAGAAATCAAATCACCTACAATCAAAAGTCTTGCCAAATAGTGCAAGGCTGCATTTGCATCACTGCCACGCATACTCTTTTGATAAGCTGACAGAATATCGTAATGCTCATCACCTTCCCTATCGTACCTCATAGCACTTCTTTGGGTTAAATCTTTTACAGTTTCTTCTGTAATATTCTTTATCCCATCGACAGTATCTGTTGCTAAGAAAGAAAGTTCTGCACTATTCATAGCCTTTCTTACATCGCCACCACAAGCAACGGAAATTGTCTTAACTGTTTTATCATTAATTTCAACAGAAATACCATTTTCATCTGCTAAAATAGAAAACGCTCTTCGTACTGCTTTTTCTACTTCTTCATATGGAACAGGTTTAAATTCAAAAACTGTACTACGACTTAAAATTGCATTATATACATAGAAATAGGGATTTTCTGTTGTAGATGCAATTAAAGTGATTTTACCGTTTTCAATATATTCAAGTAGTGTCTGTTGTTGTTTCTTATTAAAATACTGAATTTCATCAAGATAAAGCAAAACACCGTTTAGTCCGGCAAAACCATCAAGTTCCTTAAAAATATCTTTCAAGTCAGAAGTTGAGGCAGTTGTACCGTTTAACTTTTTGAAAGTCATATTAGTTTTTCTTGCTATATATGTAGCTAAAGTAGTTTTGCCAACTCCTGATGGGCCATAGAATATTAAGTTAGGAATTTTGTTACTTTCAATAATTTTACGCAAAGGCTTTCCTTCACCTAAAATATGTTTTTGACCTACAATATCATCAAGGGTCGAGGGTCTAAGTCTATCTGCTAAAGGTTGCATAATTTCCTCCTTTCGTATTTTTAATATATTCAACCGTTGTTAACTAAAATAATAGGGTGTCACAAAGACACCCTATTGATATTTTGTAATATTTATTTTGTTAAATACTCCAAATCTAAATATTCCAAATCAGTCTTCATATAGAGGATACTTCTTGCAGATTTCTTCAACACCTGCTCTAACCTTATCCTTGTTGCCTTCATAGTCATTTAGAACTAAAGTAATATATTCAGCAATCTTGTCACAATCTTCTTCCTTTAGACCACGAGTTGTAACTGCTGCTGTACCAATACGAACACCACTTGTAACAAATGGACTTAGTGGTTCATTTGGAATTGTATTCTTGTTAACTGTAATATAGCAGTCATCAAGTCTTGCTTCAAGTTCCTTACCTGTAACACCTGTATCTCTTAAATCCATAAGTAGAACATGGTTGTCTGTACCACCTGAAACAAGCTTACAGCCTCTCTTAACAAGACCATCTGCAAGAGCCTTACAGTTCTTAACAATCTGCTTACCATATTCCTTAAATTCTGGCTTAAGAGCTTCACCAAGACAAACTGCCTTTGCAGCAATAATGTGCATTAGTGGACCACCCTGAGTACCTGGGAAAATAGCCTTGTCAATTGCCTTAGCATACTTTTCTTTACAAAGAATCATACCACCTCTAGGTCCACGAAGTGTCTTATGAGTTGTTGTTGTAACGAAGTCACAATATGGAACTGGGTTTGGATGAACACCTGCTGCTACTAAACCGGCAATATGAGCCATATCAACCATTAACAAAGCACCAACTTCGTCAGCAATTTCTCTGAACTTTGCAAAGTCGATAATTCTTGGGTAAGCTGACGCACCGGCAACAATCATCTTTGGCTTACATTCTTTTGCAATTTCAAGAACCTTATCATAGTCAATACGGTGAGTTTCACTGTCAACACCATAAGGTACAAAGTTAAAGTACTTACCACTCATATTAACAGGTGAACCGTGAGTTAAGTGACCACCTTCGTTAAGGTTCATACCCATAACTGTATCACCCGGTGTTAGCATTGCAAAGTAAACTGCCATATTAGCCTGAGCACCTGAGTGAGGCTGTACATTAGCGTGTTCTGCACCAAATAGCTCACAAGCCCTCTTTCTGGCAATTTCTTCAACCTTATCTACTGCATAGCAACCACCATAATAACGCTTACCGGGATAACCTTCAGCATACTTATTAGTTAGTAAGCTACCCATAGCAGCCATAACTGCAGGTGAAACAATGTTTTCTGATGCGATAAGTTCAAGGTTTCTCTTCTGACGAGCCTGTTCTTCAGCCATTGCTGAACCAACTTCAGGGTCGTACATATTTACAAAATCAATAGAATTTACTTTTTCCATTTTAATTATCTCCCATTTCTTTTATTTACTATTCATTATATAGGAAAATTCCTTATATTTCAACTATTAATGTGCATATCCAAAACTTTTTGTACCAAAGCATATAATTCTTCAAGTGACGAGGTATGACCGGCTTCATTTCTTAGGGATGCTGCACCTCTAAAGCCTTTTAGATACCACACAATATGCTTTCTGCTTTGACGAATACCAAGGTACTCACCTTTTAGTTCACACATTCTTTCAATCTGCTTAACCATTACCGAAAGTTTTTCTTCCGGTGTTGGCTTAGGTGGAATTTTTCCTGTCTTTAGATACTGATTAATTTCATCAAATAGCCAAGGATTACCCAAAGCACCTCTGCCAACCATAATCATATCACAACCGGTATGTTCATAAAGTTTCTTAGCCTTTTCGGCAGAATTAACATCACCGTTGCCTATTACGGGAATTGTTAGGTGGCTTTTCACTTCCTTAATAATATCCCAATCAACAGGTGGCTTGTAGTACTGTTGTCTTGTCCTACCGTGAAGTGCTACTGCTGAAGCACCGTTTTCTTCCACAATAGTTGCGACTTCAAGACAATTTATCGAGTCATCATCCCACCCTTTTCTCATCTTTACAGTTACGGGAATATCAACTGCCGACACAACTTCCTTAACTATTTCACCACAAAGTTTAGGTGTTTTCATAAGTGAAGCCCCTGCACCGTTGCCACTTATCTTTGGAGCAGGACAACCCATATTTATATCAATAAAGTCCGGTTTAAACTGCATTGCAAATACTGCAGCATCGGCCATAGTCTTTGGTTCATTTCCGAAGATTTGAATACCGGATGGTCTTTCTTTATCGGTTAGTTCCATTAGTTCGGCTGACTTTTTACTATTATAATGTATTCCCTTTGAGCTTACCATTTCTGTTACGGTATAAGCAGCACCGTAGGATGCACAAAGTTCTCTAAATGCACAATCTGCCACCCCTGCCATTGGGGCAAGAGCAGCAGAATTTTTTATTTCAATATTTCCGATTTTCATATTATATCCTTACTTAATTATTGGTATCTCTTGAATTTGCCCATATTTTTGCCTTTTACCTTAGTAGAAAGTAAAAATGCAATAATTACACAAGCAGAAATAATAACTGCAATCCAACAAACTACACCACCAACAAAGCTAACACCACCATCTTCATCAGCACCAATAGCAGTAGGTAATTCTTCTGCTACCTGAGTCGAGTCAACTAATGTTGGTAATTTATTTACATCATAAGTTGGTTCAGTATAGTTTTCTGTTACAGGTTCGGTTTCAGGCTCTGTTTCCGGTTCTGTAGCAGGTTCAGTTTCCGGTGCTTGAGTAACCGGCTCTGTTTCCGGTGCTTGGGTAACAGGTTCTGTTTCCGGTGCTTGAGTTACCGGTTCAGTTACAGGTTCTTGAGTAACAGGTTCTGTTACCGGTTCTTGTGTTACAGGTTCTGTAGCTACAGGCTCTGTTACCGGTTCAGTTACAACATCTTCAGCAAAAGCAGTTGTAAATGACATTACACAGAACAAAGTTGCAATAGCCAGAACAATTGAAAATTTCTTTATATTAATTAATTTCATTATTATTACCTTCAATAATCATTGATAAGGTAATTATATCACATTTCAATTATTTTGCAATACTTTTGCCAAAGCCTTTCCCACCATCTTTCCGGAACGCTTTACTTCATCAATAGTATTTACATCTGTACCAAATTCAATTAGCAAAGAACCGTTGCACACATTTAGGTTATAAGTATATTCTCCAAAGTTAAGTGGTCTGGTTAATCCGGGATACATTGTTTCTGCAGTTTGTTGAAGTTTTATGGCAAAGTCAAGGTTATCTCTCCAAAAAGGAAAGTCCCCTCCACCCTCATACTGATAACCTGTCATAATCATAATTTGTGAGGCCTTTTTCCCTTTGTATTTAAATGTTGGCTTAACCTTGCCTGTTGTATCATCACCGATAGCATCTCTATGTATATCAAGCACAACCTTAATACCTTTGTACTTTTCCATATACTTTTGTATAGTATTGTAACTTCTGTCATACCCACCGTTATATGATGGATAGTCATGCTTTGTTTTGTCATGTATAACACCAATACCGGCTTTTTTCAGTTGCTTTTCTATTTCGTCACCTACTGCTGTAACATTTTCTTTATTATTAGTTGTTCTTGGATAATAGTCACTTGGATAATAACCGGTATCACTTTTTAGATAACTTTCACAAGTATGAGTATGAAAAATCAATACTTGGACTTGGTGGTTCTTTTCTATTTTAAACGGCAAACCTCTCTTTAATTCTGTGGCAATATCAAGAGAAAAGTCAGTATAATTTTTTACACAAAAATTATCATATGTAATACCATCCTCACCAAACTGTTTTTCTATGACAGGATAATTTTTTCCTGATGAGGTGGTAGGGACAGTTTCTTTATTTGTTTTATTTACCTTTGTTTTTGTAGTAGGTACAGTAGTTAAGACAGTAGTAGGTGTTGTTGTGGAAACTTCATCAACCTTCTTAACCACTTCAACCGAATTTTCCTTAGGTGTTACATAGCCACCTACCCTATTACATAATGAATACATACCTGCAACAATAGCAACAAAAGCAAAAAGCAAACTTAATTTTCTTATATTTCTGCCCATAAAACCACCTCTTTAATATTCTCTTTAATACTATGATGGGTTTGTACATTTTAGTACATTAGGCTCATAAGGTCGCTTAAATTTAAATCAGAATGAAGTGCATAATTAATAGCAAGTGCAATCAGTTCAGAAGCTCTATTTATCAGCAAATCTATTTCTTTAGGTGTAACTACCATTTGTCTGCCGTTGGGATTTACCATACTTTTTAATTGTTCCGAAAATTTCACATCTTCCGTATCAAACAAATCAAGTGCCAAAGTTGATGCATCAACAACTGTTGGCACACCTATACCTATAACAGGAATACCTAAAGTTTCTTGTGATAATTTTGTTCTGTTGTTTCCAACACCTGCTCCGGGAGAAATGCCGGTATCACTAATTTGAATTGTACAGCCAAGCCTTGAAAGTCGTCTTGAAGCCAATGCATCAATGGCTATAAGTGCATTTGGCTTTATTTTCTTAATCAAGCTATACAGATACTCACCTGTTTCAATACCTGTTTTTCCTGTTACACCGGTAGCAACTACTGCAACCGGTCTAAGTTTATCAAGACCTGTTGCCTTTGCAACTTCACCTTTTATATGTCTGGTTGCTATAATCTTTGATGCTGATTTTGGACCTAGTGCATCAGGAGTTATTTCTGTATTCCCTAAACCTGCAATCATTACCAGACCATTTACAGGTATAAGGTGCTTTATCTCCTGTGCAATAACTTCTAACTTTTCATCAGGTGTTTTGTAATTATCGGAAAGTGGTGGCATTTCTAAAGTTACATAAGTTCCTTTTTCTTTACCTAGTTTTGCACTTGCTTTATCACTTGTTATTTTCAGTCTGGAAACTTTAATATCTTCCTTTTCGCTTTCTTCAAATTTCACACCTTTAATATCTTCACCAAAAAGTTCTCTTGCTTCTAAAGCAAGGTCTGTTCTTCGTTCCATAATATCCCCCACATTCTGTAAATATCTTTTCCGAAAGTTAACAATTATATTCTTTACAGTGCAAAAAGTATTTGATATAATGTGATTAAATGCAAATACTATCGAAAGGACAGGTAAAATGAATAAATTTACAAAAATTGTTTCTATTGCAAGTGCAATGTTAATTGTGTCTACTACCGGACTTAGTGTTAGTGCTGCAAAAGTTGACACATTAGAAAGTAAAAATTCAAGTGAAATTGCAATACCTTTTACAGGTGAAGGAACTACACTTGATGTTGATGAAAATTTACCTTCATCATATAGTTCAAAAGACTTAAATCTTGTAACACCAATCAGACAACAAGGCAATGCTCAAATCTGTTGGGCTTATGGTGGATTAAGCAGCCTTGAAACATTACTTATTAAAGATGGTGTAATAGATAATTCTTCTAACTCTTGGTACTCTGCTGCTCATGTTGATGCTTGGGGTACTCCAAGAAAAGACGGTACAGGTTGGCAGAGAGAATACTACAAAGGTGGTGGCTTTCCATATATTACAATGGGTTACCTAAGTAGTTGGAGTGGTGGTGTTTCTGAGAATGAATTTCCATACACAAGCCCACTAAGTCTTTTTGATATTAACAAAAAGTACAATATTAATAATGTTGTAACAGGCATTATGTACCTTGATTCTGAGGATAAAGACACTATCAAAAAATCTATAAAAGATTATGGTGCAGTTACTACTCACTACAATGAATATTCAAGATTCTCTGCTGATGATACACATTCATACTGTCCGGGTGCATCAAACTACATTAATGGTCACTGTATTAGTGTTGTAGGTTGGGATGATAACATCAGCAAAGAAAGTTTCACTGTAAATATTGATGGCGAAACATACACACCTAAAAAGGATGGTGCATGGTTATGTAGAAATAGCTGGGGTGACTACAACGATTTTGACGGTTACTTCTGGATTTCTTATGAAGACTACTACATATTCTCTGATGTATTTGGTCCATCATATGCTTTTACCGACTATATGAAAAACAATGTATCAAATACAATTCATCAAGTAGAAACATTTGGTGCTACTTATGAATTTGATTATCTTGATGAAGCATCAAAAGATACAACATACATTAATGTTCTAAATATTGATAACACAAATGAATATTTAAACAAAGTTATGTTTGAGTCAACAAGTGTTGGTGCTAACTATACATTATATTACATTCCTGTTGACAATGAAGGCACACCAAGTAGCGACAAGACAACTTGGAAAACACTTAAAACCGGTAAAGTACCATACAGTGGTTACTACACAGCTGATGTGGACCCTCTATATGTTAGCAAAGGCAAAATTGGTATTGGTGTTGAGATTGATACAACCGATACAAAAGCTATAAACGGTATTGGTGTTTCAGAATGGCTGGAAAATAAAGATGAAAGAATCTTTAATACTGAAGCTAAAAGAGGTCAAAGCTACATTTATACTGACAAAAATATCTTTCCTAACATTCCTAGTCTAAGCAAAAGCAAGGTAAATGATGTTATGGATTTTTACGAAGATGTTAATGATGACACAGAAGGTGGTAACTTTGTAATTAAGGGTATCACTTATAAAAGAGGAACACTTGTAGGAGACGCTAACCTAGATGGTGTTGTTAATATTGAAGATGCAGTTTGTATTCAGAAAAGCACAATTCATAGCTATACACTTTCCAGTGAAGGTCAGATAAATGCTGACATTAATCAAAATGGTGTTGTAAATGTTAAAGATGTAACAGAAATTCAAAGATTACTTGCAAAAGTAACCGGCGATAATCAGTAATTTTTAATTTTTATTTTAATTTTCATATTTTATCTAAAGCATAATTTAAGCCTCCATTTCGGAGGCTTATTTTTATGTTGGTTAAGTGTAACCTTAATTTTCATCTTTAAACTTTTTTTGTAGATTAATAAGAATATACTTTACAAATTTGATTTTTTCAATTTTGTCTGTGGGTAAAGATTAGTTTTATAAATTTGGGTTTGTAGGTGTGAATTATAGCAAAATTTTGGCTCACAGTCGTAGGGGCGAACACCGTTCGCCCGTTAAAAAGTGTGATACCTATAGGATTTTTGTCCTATTTGCAGATTATAAATTTATAATATCTACATAGATC
>NZ_JBBMEY010000034.1:0-20660 GCF_040096285.1 Ruminococcoides intestinihominis
TATTCGCCAGTCTCACTTGTGTAAAGGGAGCCTTATTTGCTAGAATTTAACACTTTACATTTAGCCATACAAATCCTAATTTATCTAACTAATCTTAACCCACAGACAAAATTAAAATACCTCTCTAAAAAGAGAGGTATTCATTGTAATACTAGCTTATTAAAGAACTATTTTATTATTTCTTTTTCTTTAGTTATTTTATTTTCTTAATTATTTTGTTTCTTCTTTTTCCTTAAAAGCGAAGAATCTTTGACCGATGTAGTTAAATGCTACGAATAGAACCATACCAACTAACATTGCAATATTGCTTTGGATTGTTTTGCTTTGACCTGATAGAATCCATAGTGTAAATGGCTTTGCAAGACCATAAGCTAGGAAGTAGCAAATAGCAATATTTAGTGAGAACTTTAGAATAGGCTTAATACCCTTTTCTTTGTTTTGGAAAGTAAAGTGCTTGTTTAGAATATAGCTGACAATACTACCGATTATGTAACCAAGTGCTGAGCTTACCCAATAACCGCCACTGCTAAATACAGAATCAAGGTCCTTAATTGGTGTGAAGTTGTAGAAAATAAACATTAGTCCGTTACCAACTACTGTGTTGAGAATACCGACTAAAATAAATTTCCAAAACTTAATGTCAAAAAATTGTTTGATAAAGTCTTTCATTAATCTTTTTTCCTCTTAGTTTCTTTTTCATCTTCATCAAAATTGGTGTGATGAATAATATAAATAGGTCTGTCTTTGGTTTCAATGAAAATTCTACCTAAATATTCACCAACGATACCAATAGAAAATTCCATAATACCACCCATAAATAGAGTTACCATTAAAATTGTGGCATAACCGGGAACATCGATGCCAAAAATCAAGGTTTGAATTATGGTAATTATAATATAAATCAATGCAATAAGAAAGATTACAATACCCATACCACTGATAAATCTAAGTGGTGCTACCGAAAAACTGGTAATACCGTCAAGGGCATATTTAAACAGTTTCCAGAAACTCCATGTGGTTTGTCCAAGTTCTCTGTCTATAGTTTTAAATGGTAGCCATTTAGTGTTGAAACCTACCCAGCTGAAAAGACCTTTGCTGAAACGCTGAGCCTCAGAAAGTTCAAGAATAGAATCAACCATCTGTCTTGTCATAATACGGTAGTCAACTGCACCGTAAGGCATTTTTGTTTCGGAAAGTGCATTTTGAATACGGAAAAACAGCTTTGAGAATGATTCTCTAAACTTGCTTTCACCTTCCCTTGCAGTTCTTCTTAATGCACAACAGTCATAACCGTTTTCTGTTACTTCCTTAATCATTTCAGGGAACATCTGTGGTGGATGTTGCAAATCGGCATCCATAACAATAACATAGTCACCACTAGTGTGCTGAAAACCTGCATACATAGCAGCCTCTTTGCCAAAATTTCTTGAGAATGAAATGTATTTAATGTTGTCAAATTGATTAGCAAGTTCTTTCATAATAAGGTAAGTCTTGTCCTTGCTACCGTCATTGACAAGTATATATCTAAATTTATGTTCAGGAATACCCTCTATAACTGAGTTGGTAACTTCTACAAAATGTCTAAGTCCTGCTTCTTCGTTATAACAAGGTACTACAATATCAATTAAACTCATAATAAGCCTCCTTTTCTCATTATATCAAAAGAAATATGAAAAGTCTATTAATATTAATAATATTCACAAAAAAATAATAAAACATACTTTACCTTGTAGCAAATAGATGGTACAATAAAATAGTATAAGTTAAAAAGAACTACTTCATAAATATGGAGGAAAAAGTATGTCTAAAAAAACAAAACAACTGATTGATACATCAAGAATGTATAGTCAGGCAAAAAAAGGACTGGGAAGATTTTTCAGCAACAATTCATTCGTAATTCTTGCCTTTGTCCTACCTTTCTTAATTATGTTGCTTAACTTTGCAATCAAGAGATTTGCACCATTTGGTGACCAACAGATCCTTGTTGTTGACCTTTGGCATCAGTACTATCCTTTTCTTGTAGATTTTCAGGATAAGATAATATCAGGTCAAAGTTTGTTACATTCATGGACTAACGGTATGGGTGGTAACTATCTTGCCCTACTTTCCTATTATGTAGCAAGTCCAATTAACTTCTTAACTGCATTTGTACCGGCAAGTTTCCTAAGAGAATTCTTGATGCTTTCTGTTTGTGTAGAAGTTGGTTGTGCAGGTGGCTTTACTGCTATCTTCCTAAAGAAAACTTTCCACAAAAACGGTTTACCACTGGTGTTCTTCTCAGTTGGTTACGGTTGTTGTGCATTCTTTATGGGTTACTATTGGAATGTTATTTGGCTAAATACAGTAGCTATGCTACCACTTGTAGCACTTGGTATGGTAATGCTATGGAGAGAAAACAAGTTCTGTCTATATACAATTTCCCTTGCCTTATCAGTAATTGCTAACTACTATGTAGGTCTGTTTGCTTGTATCTTTACATTCCTTTGCTTTATCGGTTATAGTATTATGTACTGGAATGGCTGGAAAGAATTTTTCAGCAGACTTGCAAGAACTGCAATTTTCTCTGTTATTGCTTTGATGATTACTGCATTTATTTCATTACCTGCATTTAACGGACTACAACTTACATATAGTACAAATAACAGTTGGCCTGACACAATCAGTACATATTATAATTGGTCAGAAATAATGTCACAGTCACTTGACTTTATTACACCATCAACTAAAGAAAACCTACCAAACATTGCTTGTGGTATGGCAGCATTATTCTTTGGTATTATGTTCTTAAGTGCAAGAAAAGTTACTTGGAGAGCAAAGGCTTTTTCAATCGGTTTACTTGCATTCCTTGTAGCAAGTTTCAATGTAAATGTACTTGACTATGTATGGCATGGTATGCACTTTACAAATATGATTCCTCATAGATTTGCTTACCTATTTAGCTTTGTACTTGTTGTTATGGCTTATAGAGCATATACACTTATTGAAAAGGCCAGAATTTGGGATGTGCTACTTGGATTTTTGGGAAGTTTACTTCTCTGTGTAATTTCTTCAACAATCCAAACAGGTACAGTAGTATGGGGTTCATTCCTACTAATCTGTATTCTAACAGTTGCAACCGGTCTGTATATCTTCAAGATTTATCCAAGAGTTGTACTTGATTTAGTTGTATTTACTTTGGTACTTGTAGAAATGTTTATTGCCGGCTACAAGGGTATTGAAGCAGTTACCTCAACAAGTACTGCTAACTATCCTGAAGGTGAAGCAGTTACTGTTGATGTTATCAGAGCAATGAACAACTTAGAAACAAACACAGTTGATATGTGGAGAGCTGAAATGACCAAGACTCAGACACTTAATGATGCAAGTCTTAACGGTTATAACGGTATTTCACAGTTCTCATCAATGAGTAATGTTTCTGTTACAAAGTTCCTTGAAGAATTTGGTTGCCAAGGCTGGCAAAGTGGTAATAGATATACTTATAGAGAAAGTACTCCTGTAACAAACCTTTTCTTAAATGTTAAGTATTTAATTTCAAGAGATGGTACATATTCAGCTACTGACTATATGTCACCGGCTTATACAAACAATAATGAAGTATTACTTAAAAATAATTACTACCTACCAATGGGTTTTGTAGGCAATAAAAATGCCACTAAATACACTCTGGAAACCAGAGACCCTGATGACTTTAGTGAACTAAATGCAATAGAGAAGCAAAATGAATTCTTTAGGGATATTACCGGTATCAACAAAGATGTATTTAGTGAAATAAAGATGACTAATGTTACATCAACTGCAAATGTTACATCATATCAGGTAAACAAGTATTATGAAGATTCAAGAATGGGTTATGACTATTCTATCAATACAAATGGTGCAAGTTCTGCTTCTAATATGGAATTTACTTATGATATTAATGAAGCCGGTAGTTACTATGTATATGGTGTTTACTACGGCACTTCACTTGAAACTCAGGCAATTAATATTAAGAAGAATGGTTCTTCTGTTAAGCAGGATGGGGATATTAGCCGACCATATATCCTTAATGCAGGTAACTTTGTTAAGGGTGACAAGCTAAGTGTTAGCCTTGATAACTTGCCAAATACTGCAACAGGTAACTTTGCTTTACATGTTGCAAAGATTAATGATGATGTATTTAAAGAAGGCTATAATAAGTTAGCACAAAATACTTTAAAGGCTACTAAGTGTACAGATACTCAGCTTAACGGTGTGTTAGAAAGCAACACAGATGGTCTATTCTATACTTCTATTGTATATGAAGATGGTTGGACTGTTAAGGTTGACGGTGAAAAGGTAGACACTAAGAAGGTGGGTGGTGCTTTACTTGCCTTTGATGTTACAAAGGGTAAACACAAGATTGAAATTAGTTACCTACCATCCGGTTACTTAGTAGGTACACTTGCAAGTATTCTTGGTATAATATTACTACTGGGATTTGCATTCCTTTACAGAAGTAAGCTAAAGAATACATTTATCTTTAAGTACAAGACTCATCCTAACGCAAACCCTGACAGATTTGATGATGAAGATGATGAAAATTTTACCGAAGAAAAATCTGATGAAGATACAGAAAAAAATGAAAACTATGTTAAGAAAGAACCATCAATAGTTACAAGACTTTTCTTTTCCATAATTTTTTCTGTAGTATATTTTGTTGTATGGCTAGGTAGCATTATTAAGAAAATGCAAATCCTTTGCAAAGAGGACTCTAACTATGCAGTGGATATTATTCTTTCATTTATAGTGCCATTTTACTTTGTTTATGTTATGTTTAAGTATGGCAAGAAGAAAGAAGAAATTGCTTCAACAAAGTCTCTAAAAGTGACAAGTGCTTTTAACCACCTATGCCTTGAATTAGGTGCAAGTTGTGGTTTGATGGTATCTATCTTTACCTTCTTAACCAGCCTTGTTAAGAACTATACAACATACAACAGTCAGGTACAGCAGAATAAGGATAGTGTAGCCGGTGGTGGTCAGGCCTCACCTATTACAGTTTCCCTGTTCCCAACAGGTGTTGCACTAACAATTATGATTTTCTGTATTGGCCTTTGGTTTGTACTTAGATTTGTAAATATGTATCTGTTTGAAAAAGATATTCAGCAAATCGGTAAACAAGTATTTTCTCTAAAGTCTAAGAAAAAGAGATAATTTGTTTCCGGGATTATTTGTAATCAGTTTAAAATTATTTTTTAAATAAAAATTATGAAAGCTAATGCGTGAGTAATTACGCATTAGCTTTTTCTTTATCTTAATAGTGTAATTTAACAACCTTATTTTCCCTACAAACACAACTAAAAAGGTAAAATTTAAAATATAATCAAGGGAAATTGTGATAATAAAAGTTTATTTTAAACTTGATGTAGAAATAAATTTTAATAACAGGTGTTTCCCTATACATATTTTATAAAATATTGTAAAGGATAATATTTTCATTGATATTGACCCTATATAATGTTATAATATACGGTGATGATATTGTGATTTATTATTATTTTCAAGGATATTTATTATGGAACAAAACAAAAAAATTGAAAAAGAAGATCAGAGTGCTTTTAGCATAAAAAAACAGATAATTTACATTGTTGTTTTTGTAGCACTAATTGCACTGACTTTCTATGCTATTGTTAGTCAAAATGAAAATTTAACACTAGAAGGTTTTTTGGATTACACTTTCAGCCTAAAGATTGGTTGGCTGATTGCAGCAGTAATGTGTGTATTTATGTTCATTCTGCTTGAAGGTTTAAGTATTAGATACATAGCAGCAAAGTTGGGATATAAACGAGGGTATTACCAAAGTTTTATTTACTCGGCAGCAGATATTTATTTCTCAGCAATTACACCATCAGCTTCCGGTGGACAACCTGCTTCAGCTTTCTTTATGGTAAAGGACAAAATTCCAATGTCAGTTACCACCATTACATTGATACTTAATGTTATGCAATATACTGCCTCATTGTCGGTAATTGCAGCAGCTTGTTTTATTTTAAGACCGGAATACTTCTTTATCTTTGATTCTTGGTCAAAGCTATTGATTATTTTAGGTATTGTTTTTCAGTTACTGTTGACAGTATTTTTTGCTTTACTTATTTTCTTCCCAAACATTATCAAAAAGAGTTGTGAGGGTGTTATTAACTTACTTTTCAGAATACATCTTTTGAGAAAGAGAAGAAGAAAGCTAAACAAGTTATATCAGATGATGGACGAATATCAGGAATGTGCAAAAATCATTAAGGAAAGCCCTGCAATGATTGGTGTTGCATTCTTGCTAAATCTACTTCAGAGAGTTTCTGTTGTGGCAGTTACTTATTGCGTTTATATGGGTAGTGGACAAACCGGTCACTCATTTATTGATATTATGACAGTTCAAGGATATGTGCTTATCGGTAGTAACAGTTTGCCTGTACCGGGTGCTGTTGGTATTGCCGACTACTTATTCTTTGACGGATTTAGAAACATATTTGCAGACCCTGCAAATGGAGAAATTCTAAGCAGAGGACTTTCATTCTATGTTTGTATTATAGTCTGTGGTGGACTTACTCTTGCCCATCACGCAAGATTTATTATTAAGAGTAAAAGGAAAAAGGGTGCTTAATATGCTAGGTTTTTATAATTATACTGTTATCCTTACATACCTTTCATTATGTTCAGCAGTAACAGGTATCTTTGTAGGTGTATCAGGAACAGGTCATCCGTTTATTGCTACAACTTGCCTTATGGTTTGTGGTTTTCTTGATGCATTTGACGGTATTGTTGCTCGTTCAAAGAAGGACAGAACTGAACAAGAAAAGAAGTTTGGTATTCAGATTGACTCATTAGTTGACCTTGTAGCCTTTGGTGTATTGCCTTGTGCTATCGGTTATTCTTGTTACACAAGTCACTATTTAAATTCATTTAGGCTAAGTGACAAGTGGCACTTTATGAAACCACTTGCTAACTGCAAAATTACAATTTTCTTTGTTGTATTTGCACTATTTGTTTTAGCAGCACTTATCAGACTGGCATACTTTAATGTTATGGAAGAGGAAAGACAGAACAAAACTGATGAAAAGCGTAAGTACTATCTTGGATTACCTGTTACATCATCTTGCTTAATCTTCCCAACAATTATGCTTATTCAGTATATCGTTGGCAAAGGATTTGACATTTCACCGTTTTATGTAGTTGCAATGCTAATTGTAGCATTCCTATATGTTAGCAAAATCAAAATCAAAAAACCGGGACTAAAGGTTATTATGATTATGGTTGCTATCGGTGCAGTTGAATTTGGATTTTTACTATTCTTTAGGTTTATGTATGGACACTAATAAAACAATTGATTTAAACAATTTAAAACAAGACAAGTCGTTAACATTCCTTTACAAAAACATTTTCGGCAGAATAATCTTAAAGGTGATTACTCTGCCTTTTGTTTCAGCAATTGTGGGAAAGTATATGAGCAGTTCCTTGTCAAAGGGTAGAATTGAGAAATTCATAACCCAAAACAATATTAATATGGATGAATATGAAAAGGCTGACTACAAGTCCTTTAATGAATTTTTCACAAGAAAAATTAAGGCAGAGAAAAGACCTTTTCCAACTGACAGAAGCTTATTTTTCTCACCATGTGACGGTAAGTTAAGTGCATATAAAATTAAAGATAACACTGTATTGCCGGTTAAGGGTAGCTATTATACAATTAATCATCTGCTATGTAATAGCAGACTTGCAAAAAAATACAGGGAAGGCTACTGCCTAGTATTTAGACTTGCAGTTGATGACTACCACAGATATGCATTTATTGATGATGGCATACAAGAAAAGTCTGTTAAAATCAAAGGAATACTACACACAGTTCAGCCTATTGCACTAAATATGTATCCTGTATTTGTGCAAAATAGCAGAGAATATGCAGTAATGCACACAGAAAACTTCGGAGATGTGGTTCAAGTTGAAGTTGGTGCATTGATGGTTGGCAAAATCAAGAACCACATTTCTTCCGGTAAAATAGAGAGATGTAAAGAAAAGGGAATGTTCCTTTTTGGTGGTTCAACAATCATTTTGCTATGTGATAAAGATGCAGTTGAGATTGATGAAACTTTCTTTACAAACACAAACAACAACAAAGAAACCATTGTAAAAATGGGACAAGTAATAGGTAAGAAAAGATGAATAGTTTTCCATATTTAGTGGCTTTTATAGTATGGATTTTACTTGGCATATTTTACATTCACATAAAACGTCAAAGCAAAATTATTAAGAAAAGTCAAGAAAATAACGCAACATATATAACACCAAAGGTTTACCTAAAATTACACTCAGACAAGGTGATTTCTTCTCTTTATAAGAAAGATAAGCTGATTGCTGATGATGTGTTGGAAGTATATGAAAATATTTTTACCACTCATTTTGTCACAATTTTCGGTATGATAACCTATAACCACATTACAGGAAAATTCAAAAAAGAAGAAAATAAAAATAAGTAAAAAAAGAGGTTGCATTAAGCAACCTCTAATTTTTTTAACTTTATTTAGAGCAAAAACTGACTATAATTATTTTAATATCAACTGATTTTTACAAATTTAAAGCCGTTTTGTTTTGCATATTTCTCACCGGCAGAACCTTTATAACCACGGATTGTAAAGCCTTTTACTTTAACATATTCTGGTTCGTAATACTCGCCATGACAGTAACCTAAAGAATTCTTACCAATTCTCTTTACTGTTTTAGGAATAGTTACAGTCTTAAGTTTTGGACAATCAACAAATTCATAAGCATAGATAGTTTTTACATTGCTAGGAATATAAATATAGTTAAGGTTCTTGCACTCACTAAATACATTGTTACCTTTAACTACAGGAACTTGTAAGGATTTTAGCTTATTAAGTTCAGAGAAAGCACCGTAGCCTATTGACAATTTTTTGTTTGAATTGATTGTCAATTTACTAACAGATTTACAACCGGCAAAAGCCATTCTGTTAATAGTAGTTATATTTATAGGAATGTTAATAGAAGAAAGTTTTTCACAATTCAAAAAAGCCATTTTTTCTATCTTTTTAACATTCTTAGAAAATGTTACTTTCTTTAAATATCTTTGATATGCAAAACTTAGTTCACCGATAGTATTAACTTTCTTAGGAATAGCAATTTGTGTTGTTTTTTTGCCATTTGGATAAGCAACTATCTTTGTTTTATTCTTGTTATAAAGAACACCATCCCTACTACTGAAATACTTATTATTTCTTGAAACCTTAAATTCTTTTAAGTTCCTATTGTTCAGGGTAGGTATTTCATCAAACTTTTTAAGGCTTTTTCCTACAGTTAAGGATTGTAATGTATCCGGAAATACACCTATTCCTATTGATTCAATGTGTGATGGAATGGTATAGTTTTTCAATGCTTTACAATCTTCAAAAAAGCAGTTTGGAATTTTTTTAATACCTTTTCCTATAGTAACTTTCTCTAATTTTTTAGCACCATATAAAGGTAACTGAACAAATTTCTTAACACTGTTAGGAAATAAAATAGACTTTACATTTCTATTGTAACGGAGAATATTATTGCCTATTTCCGTTACTGTATTGTTGTCCAATTTACTTGGTACAACAACTGTTGTATTTTTGCCAATATAAGCAGTAACTCTGGCTTTATTGCCACCCAATTTAATATATTCAAAGTTATTTGCTTTATAGATTGTTGCACCACTTGCAGTTGGTGAAATGGCTATGATAGATATAGCCATTACCAATGTTAACATTATAGCTAATAATTTTTTCATAAAATCACCCTCCTCTATTTGTTAACAACTTTACCGTTACTATCTACTTTTTTAGGGAAAGAAGTATAAATTTTCCATTCGTTCTCTTCTAAAATGTCCGAACTGTTTAATTTTTTTAATTTAATCAAAACACTCAGCTCGATTATATATTTTTTGATTGTATTAAACTATTTTCGCATTGGACTACCCTCTCACATAATTATTGTGTATTTCGCATAATAATTATAATATATTTACAATTAAACTAGTTATCTTTAATAAGAGAATAACATATAATGTTATAAAGTTCAATATTTTTGTTGTAAAAAATAGTAAACAAAATTTACTGTTCATATTTGGTTAAATTATACATATGATTACTGTAATTAAATAATATGCCTTCTATATATAACACAAATTACAGTTGCAAAAGGTTACATAATTTTTGAAGATTTTTATATTTGGTAATAATGCACAAAGAAAGGTGTCTATATATAGCAAAAACCCACTATGGAAATCCATAGTGGGTTAAATTTTACTTATTTAATAGAAGTTATATTACTATCTCCTATTACTTATCTTCCTTTGGTTCAGCAAGATATTCTAGGTGTTCAAACTTCTTAGCTGCAATTTCTTCAGCTTCTGTAAATAGCTTTTCAGCCTTTTCAGGGTTACTTCTCTGTAGAGCGTTGTAACGAACTTCGCCCATGATAAAGTCCTTATAAGGAATTGTAGGAGCCTTACAGTCAAGCATAAATGGATTCTTGCCTTCATGAGCTAGTCTTGGGTCATATCTGAAGATATTCCAATAACCTGCGTCAACAGCCTTCTTTTCTTCTAGCTGAGCAATACCCATACCACCCTTAATACCATGGTTGATACATGGAGCATAACAGATGATTAGTGATGGGCCGTTGTATGATTCAGCTTCCTTAAATGCCTTTAGACACTGAGCATAGTTAGCACCCATAGCTACCTGAGCAGTATATACATAACCATAGCTCATTGCAATAGCAGCAAGGTCTTTCTTCTTAGTTGTCTTACCACCGGCAGCAAACTGGGCAATAGCACCGATTGGAGATGCCTTAGATGCCTGACCACCTGTGTTAGAGTAAACTTCTGTATCAAATACAACAATGTTTACATTCTTGCCTGATGCGATAACATGGTCAAGACCACCGAAACCGATGTCGTAAGCCCAACCGTCACCACCGAAGATCCACATAGATTTCTTTGATAGAGAATCTTTTTCTGCAAGAGTCTTGTCGATAGTATCCTTTAGTTCACCATCAGCAGATGTAGCTTCAAGAGCAGAGATAAGAGCATCTGTAGCAACTCTTGACTTACCTGAGTCAGTAAGTGTAGCCTTGTATTCGCTGATAGCTTCCTTTAGAGCTTCATCAGCAGTTAATTCATTAATCTTGTCAACATAGCCAACTAGTCTATCCTTAATAGCCTTCTGACCTAATGTCATACCAAAACCAAATTCTGCGTTATCTTCAAATAGAGAGTTGTGCCATGCTGGGCCAAATCCCTTCTTGTTAACTGTATATGGAGTTGCAGGAGCAGAACCACCCCAGATTGAAGAACAACCTGTTGCATTAGCGATGAACATTCTGTCACCAAATAGCTGAGTAGCTAGCTTAGCATAAGGAGTTTCACCACAACCTGCACAAGCACCTGAGAATTCAAGTAGTGGCTGTTTGAACTGAGCACTCTTAACTGTCTTATCAGTAGCAATTTCAGGCTTATCGGAAGTCTTGATAGCATAATCAAATACTTCCTGCATAGGTCTCTGTGAGTCAATAGACTTCATTACAAGAGCCTTGTTGTCAGGTTTCTTGTTACCTAGACAAGACTGAACACAAGCACCACAACCTGTACAGTCAAGTGTTGAAATAGCCATAACGAACTTCATACCGTTAGCTGGCTTCATATCAGCAGACTTTGTCTGCTTTGGAGCATTTGCTAATTCTTCTTCTGTCATAGCAATTGGACGGATAACTGCGTGAGGACAAACCATTGAACAGATATTACACTGTACACAAGCTGTTGGGTTCCATTCAGGAACATCAACTGCAATGCCTCTCTTTTCATATGCAGCAGAACCCTGAGGAGCTTCACCGTCAACATAATCCATAAATGATGAAACAGGTAGCTTGTTACCCTTGTAAGCATTTACAGGGTTTAGGATACCGTTTACATACTTAACAACTTCTTCTCTGCCTTCTGTTACTGTGTGTTCAACAGAATCGTCAACACAATTTGACCATTCAGCAGGTACTTCAACCTTTACAAAGTTTTCCATACCCATATCAATAGCCTTATGGTTCATATCAACAATTGCCTGACCCTTCTTGCTATAAGACTTAGTAGCAGCATCCTTTAGATACTGTTTTGCATCTTCAGCAGGGATAATGTCAGCAATTTTGAAGAAAGCAGACTGTAGAATTGTGTTAATTCTTGTGCCTAGACCGATTTCTTTACCTAGCTTAATACCGTCGATTGTGTAGAAGTTAATGTGCTTATCAGCTAACTGCTTCTTCATCTTTGCAGGTAGTCTGTGGTCAAGCTCTTCACCGGACCATGGACAGTTAAGTAGGAATGAACCGCCTTCTTTTAGGTCTTCAACAATTTCATACTTGTCAACATATGATGGGTTGTGACAAGCAACAAAGTCAGCCTTTGAAATATAGTAAGTAGATTTGATTGGCTTATGACCAAATCTTAAGTGAGATACTGTTAAGCCACCGGATTTCTTTGAGTCATATGCAAAGTAACCTTGAGCGTACATATCAGTATGGTCACCGATAATCTTGATTGAGTTTTTATTAGCACCTACAGTACCGTCAGCACCAAGACCCCAGAACTTACAAGAAGTTGTACCTGCAGGAGTTGTGTCAGGGTTTTCAACGATAGGTAGTGATAGGTTTGTAACATCATCAACGATGCCGATTGTAAATCTCTTTTTAGGTGTAGCTGATTCAGCATTTCTGTAAACAGCAACAATGTCACCAGGTGTTGTATCCTTAGAACCTAGACCGTAACGACCTGTATAAACAGAAACATTAGCAAATTCTGATGCGTTAATAGCAGCAAGAACATCTAGGTATAGAGGTTCACCGATTGAACCCGGTTCCTTAGTTCTGTCAAGAACTGAAAGAGTCTTAACTGTCTTTGGTAGTTCTGATAGCATATAGTCAGCTACGAATGGTCTGTATAGATGAACCTTTAGTAGGCCAACCTTTTCACCTGCTGCATTTAGGTAATCAACAACTTCTTCAGTTGCGTCACAAACAGAACCCATTGCAACGATAACATGTTCTGCATCTTCAGCACCATAGTAGTTAAATGGCTTATAGTCAGTACCAAGCTTAGTGTTAACCTTGTTCATATATTCAACAACAACTTCAGGAATAGCGTCATAATACTTGTTACAAGCTTCTCTAGCCTGGAAGAAAATATCATCGTTCTGAGCAGTACCACGGATATGTGGATGTTCAGGATTTAGGGAACGCTTTCTGAAAGCTTCAACAGCATCCCAGTCTAGCATATCGCCTAGGTCTTCATAATCCCAATATTCAATCTTCTGAATTTCGTGAGATGTACGGAAACCATCAAAGAAATGTAGGAAAGGAACTCTGCCCTTAATAGCTGCTAGGTGAGCAACTGCTGCTAAATCCATAACTTCCTGTGGGTTGTTAGAACATAGCATTGCATAACCTGTCTGACGACAAGCATAAATATCAGAGTGGTCACCAAAGATTGATAGTGCGTGACTTGTTAATGCACGAGCTGATACATGGATAACTGATGGTAAAAGTTCACCGGCGATCTTGTACATATTAGGAATCATTAGTAGTAGACCCTGTGAAGCTGTATATGTTGTAGTTAAAGCACCGGCAGTTAGTGAACCGTGAACTGCACCGGCAGCACCACCTTCACTCTGCATTTCTGTAACCTGAACTTCTCTGCCGAATAGATTCTTTCTGCCAACAGTAGCATACTTATCTGTTTCATCAGCCATTACAGAAGATGGTGTGATTGGATAGATAGCTGCAACATCAGTAAAAGCATAGGAAACATGAGCTGCTGCACTATTACCATCCATGGTTTTCATTTTTCTTGCCATTGGATTTTTCCTCCTTAATATATATTGCTCCTCCAAAACCCTAACGGAGTAGCAAAAATCAACAAAATTATTAAAATACTCGATACCTATTGTATCAAGATTATACTATCACTTTTTTGGAAAAAAGTAAAGTAAAATAATAGATTTAATTTGACAAATATTAGATTTTTTTGTACACTCATATAATAGGAATAATTATGTAAATATTTCATCTAACTGAAAGGATTGATTTATAAATGCCAGAAGATTCGGGCAGTCCAAAAAGGTCTTTCTTAGAAAAAATTTTCAAAACAAAGTCTAAGGCTTTGGAAGAACAAAAGACAGAAGAAGAAATTCTCAGCCTTGTTGAAGAAGGTAGAGAAAAAGGCTACTTCAAGGACGAAACAGAAAATTTCATAAAAAATGTTTTTGATTTTGATGATACTACTGCATCGGAGATTATGACTCATCGTACAGAGATTACTGCTGTAGAGGATACTTTATCTTTAAAGGAAATTGTGGATATAGCAATTGAAAGTGGTCATTCTCGTATTCCGGTATATCATGAAGATATAGACAACATTGTTGGTATCCTTTATGTTAAGGACTTACTGAAATATGTATGTGAGGAAGTTCCTGAGGACTTTAAAATCACAGATTTAACAAGAACAGTTCCTTGTGTACCCAGAAGCAAGAACCTAAGTAGGCTTTTTGCTGAAATGACAAAGAAGAAAATTCAACTTGCAATTGTTGTTGATGAGTATGGTGGTACAGAGGGTATCATTTCTATTGAAGATTTGGTTGAGGATATTATGGGTAATATCCAAGACGAGTATGACAATGAGGATGAAGAAAGTCACAAGTTAAGTGAAAACAAGTTTACAGTTGACGGTGCAATGACACTTGATGATGTTAGTGAACTTATTGATTATGAATTTCCGGAAACCGACTGTGACACTATTGCCGGATTTATTCTTGAACATACAGGAAAAATCCCAACAGAAGGTGAACATCCTGTTGTATATGAAGGGGACTTAAAATTAACTGTTCTTCAAGTTGAGGAAAGAAGAATAGCTAAAATTTTAATAGAAAAGAACATTAATGAAAATAAGGGGTAACATTGAATGAAAACATTTTCAAAAAATGATACATTAGTCATTAGGGGCATAGCCATCACAATGCTAATGTTTCATCACAATTTTAGGTTAGAGTCTGTTTTTAAGGGAATGTCATTCAGCTTCTTTCCGTTTAGTCAAAGTTCAGTAGTTATTTTCTGTAATTTTCTAAAGATTTGTGTTGGTATATTTGCTTTCTTAAGTGCATACGGACTTACACTTTCTCTGAGAAAATATGACAACAATTCACTGCTAAACTCCAGACAGTATTCACATTTTATCAGCAACAAGCTATTAAATTTAATGTGGGGCTTTTGGTTCATTTTTATTTTGTCAGAAATTTTATGTGCAATAATTGCACCAAGCTACACAATGGATTATTTTGCTAACGGTGGAGTCAGAGGTATATTAAATATATTTATTGACTTCTTAGGACTTGCAAAACTTGTTGGTACTACCAGCCTAAACGGTACTTGGTGGTATATGTCACTGGCAATTATGATTATTCTTTTTGTTCCGTTTATGGTTAAACTTTGCAAGAAGTTCAATGCTTTTGCATCAATTGCTTTTCTAGTGATTATCCCAAGACTTATTTATGTGACAGTACCTTTACATTTAGGTCAAACATCAAATCTATTTAGATTTATGTTACCTACATTATTGGGTGTTTTAGCTGCACAAAACAACTGGCTTGCAAGATTAAAGTCCTTTACAATTACTAACAATAAGGTACTAAGCAAAATAATTAAGTTTGTTGTTTTAACAGCCGGTTTAGTTGTTCTGTATATTATTAGAATAAAGACTGACGGTAAGTATGCAAACTATATTTTTGAAATTCGTGATGGTCTGATTCCTGCATATGTGGTTTATTATTGCTATGAATTTATTACAGATATTCCACTGATTAAAAATGTTTTTGCACTTATCGGTAAACATTCACTAAACATTTTCTTGTTCCATACATTCATCAGATATCATTGGTTCCATGCATATACATATTCATTTAAACACTTTGTGCTTATTGCATTGGTACTATTGGCAGAGTCACTTGTGATTTCTATTGTACTTGAATTTATCAAGAAAATTACCCATTACAACAATCTTTGTGTTGTAATAAGAAACAAGATAAACAAGAGATTTTACAGTGATGTACAGATGAATACAAGCAAATAAATTTATGTTTCTAAGCACTCCTTATGGAGTGCTTTTCTTTTGTAATATTTTCCTCTACTTTAACATAACTATAACTTATATTTAATATTGAACATTTATAATAATGGAAAAGTGTTTTAGGAGATAGATTATGAAATTTTTTACATTACCTACAATTATAATTCTGTGTGAATTGTTGTGCGTAGTGTTGCTAATTATAATCTTGTATAATCTTAAGAAACACAATTTAGGGGATGAAAATATGAGTGAAAATGAAGTAGTAAAGAAGGACAATGCACTTGAAAAATTTTTCAACAAAAAATTATCCGGCAAGAAGAAATGCTACATTAACAGAGAACTTTCTTGGCTAAAATTTAACAAAAGAGTTTTGGAAGAAGCTGACGATAAAGAAAACCCATTATGTGAAAGACTGACTTTTCTATCAATCTTCCAGACAAACCTGGATGAATTCTTTATGGTTAGAATGGGTTCTCTCCACGATATGACCCTTTTGAAGAAAGAAATCAAAGAGAACAAAACCAAAATGACACCATCAGAACAGTTCTCGGCTTGTTTAAGTGATATTAGAGATACTTTACCTGTAAAAGAAAAGATATACTATTCTCTAATGCAAGAATGTTCAGAACAAGGTGTATCTTTACTTCACTTTGAACAGCTAACTGCTAACGAAAAGAAATACTTTAAGCAGTATTTTGCAATGGATGTTGAACCACTACTTTCAACAATTGTTGTAGGTAGGAAGCAGCCATTCCCATTCTGCAACAACAAAGAACTTTATGTTGTGGCAGAACTAAGAAAGAAAAGTGACAAGGCTAAGATTGGTATTATCCCTTGTAGCTTTAACCTAATGGAAAGACTTATTAAAGTACCTAACAGAGATGGTGCTTATATTTTAGGTGAAGAACTAATCCTTAACTTTGCATCAAAGGTATTTAAGAAATATGAAGTTCGCTCAAAGTCAATTATTCGTGTTACCAGAAATGCAGATATTGATGCTGACAGTATTGATGATGAAGAACTTGACTATCGTGAACATATGGCCGAAGTTATCAGACAAAGAAGAAAGCTATGTCCTATTAGACTGGAATCAACTAATACTCTAAGTGCTATTATGACAAAGTGGCTTTGTCAGCAACTTGACTTACCTACAGAACAAATCTTTGTTTCTTCTGTACCTTCTGATTTATCATTTGTATTTAAGATTCAGGATATGCTACGAAACAAAACTGAACTATTCTACAAAAAGAGAGTACCACAAACACCACTTGACTTTATTGGTGTTAAGAGAGTTGCTAAGGAAATTGAAAAGAAAGATTGCCTAATCTCTCTACCATATGAAAGCATCAATCCTTTCCTAAATTTACTAAGACAGTCAGCAGTTGACCCACAAGTTGTATCAATCAAGATGACTTTGTACAGACTTGCAAAGAACAGTAAAGTTGTAGAGGCATTAGTTGAAGCTGCTGAAAACGGTAAGCAAGTTGATGTACTTGTTGAACTAAAGGCGAGATTTGATGAAAAAAACAACATCGGTTGGTCAAGAAGATTGGAAGATGCGGGTTGTCATGTTATCTATGGTATTGACAACTTAAAGGTACACTCAAAGCTATGTTTAATTACAAGAAAGAGTAAAAAAGGCATTGAGTATATTACTCAAATCGGTACAGGTAACTACAATGAAAAAACTGCCAGACTATATACCGATTTACAGATTATCACATCTAACAGTGAAATCGGTATGGAAGCAAATCAAGTGTTCTCAGCACTATCGTTTGGTGAAGTTGTAGAGGAAACTAACCATCTAATGGTTGCACCAAAATGTTTACAGAATAAGGTTCTTGCACTAATTGATGATGAAATTGAAAAGGCTGGAACAGGTAGAGAAGCATACATTGGCTTAAAGCTAAATTCACTTACCGATAAAAAGATTATTGATAAGCTGATTGAAGCATCAAATGCCGGTGTAAAAATTGATATGGTTATTCGTGGTATCTGTTGTTTACAATCCGGTATTCCTGGTTATACTGATAATATAAGAATTATCAGCATTGTTGGCAGATTCTTGGAACACTCAAGAATTTACATTTTTGGTAAAGGTGAAGAAGAAAAAATGTTTATTTCTTCTGCTGACTTTATGACAAGAAATACTCTAAGAAGAGTTGAAGTAGCTGCTCCTATTTATGATGAAAAGATTAAGCATAGACTAAACCACTTCTTCAACACAATGCTTATAGATAACTGTAAAGCAAGAGTGCAGTGTGCTAACGGTGAATACGAAAAGGTAGTGAATGAGTTCCCTAAGACAAATTCACAGGAGCTATTCTATGAAGAAGCATACAACAATGTTGAATCAATTAAGGAAGAAAATGAAAACAGAAATCAGGAGGTATCCTTATGAGAGTTGGCTTATTAACTAGTGGTGGAGATTGTCAAGCACTTAACCCTACAATGAGAGGTGTTGTACTTACATTAAAGAACCTTGCGAAAAAGGTAGAAATCATTGGTTTTGCTAACGGTTATAAAGGACTTATCTATAACCACTACAGCATTGTGTCATCATCAGCTTTTGTAAATATTCTTAACCAAGGTGGTACAATCTTAGGTACATCAAGAGAACCTTTTAAACACATTACAGAACCTGATGAAAACGGTGTTGATAAAGTCAAAGCTATGGTAGAAAACTACAAGAAACTTGACTTGGACTGTCTTGTTGTGCTGGGGGGTAACGGTTCAATCAAAACTGCAAACCTACTTTTTGAAAAAGGTCTAAATGTTATTGCTTTACCTAAGACTATTGATAATGACATTTACGGTACAGACATTACCTTTGGTTTTGACAGTGCAATTAGTGTTGGCACTAATGTTATTGACAACATTAGAACAACTGCACAAAGCCACAAGAGAACCTTCATTGTTGAGCTTATGGGACACAAAGTTGGTTGGTTAGGTTTGTACTCAGCTATTGCCGGTGGTGCTGACATTGTACTAATTCCGGAAAAGCCATTTTCAATTAAACGAATTGCCGATGTAATCAATAATAACAAGAAAGGTTACACAATCATTGTTGCATCTGAGGGTGCAATGACTAAGGAAATGACTAAAATGCCTAAGAAAGACAGAAAGAAACTTCTTAGCAAAAACAACAATTCTATTGCAACCTATATTGCATCAGAACTTGAAAAGCTAGGCATTGTGGAAGTTAGAACCACTATTGCAGGACACACTCAGCGTGGTGGTGAACCAACACCTTATGACAGAATTTTATCCACAAGACTTGGTGCAAAAGGTGCTGAACTAATCATTAGCAAAAATTACGGCAACTTGGTTGTATTTAAAGATAATGAAATAAGCTACATTCCACTAAGTGAAACAGCCGGTAAACTAAAGGTAATTGATGACAATTCACCGATTATCAAAGAATGTGAAAACCTAGGAATTTCTTTTTGCGACTAATTTCCTTTACACAAAGAAACCCACCAATATGGTGGGTTGTTGCTATTTATAGGGCTTTCGGATACAATATTATTGAGGTGATGATATGGAATACATTACACTAAATAATCAAGTAACAATGCCGATTTTAGGACTAGGCACTTATCAATTGAAAGGTGAAAGTGGTATTGAAACAATCAAAAATGCCATTAACTTAGGTTATACTCTAATTGATACTGCACAAATGTATCAGAATGAAAGAGAAGTAGGCATTGCCATAAAAGAAAGTAATATTAATAGAGAAAATCTATTTATCACCACAAAAATATGTGCACCAAACACCACATACGAAGAAGCAGAAAAAGCTATTGACGTTTCACTAAAAAATTTACAAACAGACTATATAGATTTACTGCTAATTCACGAACCATATGATACATCAACTGAAATGTACAAAGCCTTTGAAAAAGCATATAAAAATGGCAAAATCAGAGCAATAGGCATTTCTAATTTTAATGAAAGTGAATATCTGGATTTTATAGATAAATGTGATATTATACCGGCAATAAACCAAGTTGAATGTCACATTCTGTATAATAAAAAAGAACTGCAAAATACTATGAAAAAGTATGGTACAGTCCTAATGGGTTATAGTCCTTTTGCACAAGGAAATGGCAATCTCTTTGTGGATAATGACATAATGAGTATAGGGAAGAAATATAACAAAACTTCTTCACAAGTTATGTTGCGATACCTAATCCAAAGAGGTATTCCTACAGTTCCTAAAGCATCATCAGTTGAAAGATTGAAAGAAAATCTTGATGTTTTCAACTTCACTCTAAATGATAATGATGTGCAAATCATCAATTCCAAAAACCAAAACAAATCCTTCTTCGGCTGGGATTGAGTTTTCAATTTTGTCTGTGGGTTGATAATTTATTCTGTAGGCAAAGGTGAGACTGATAAATTTGGGTTTTTCAATTTTGTTTGTGGGTAAAGGAAAATTTGCAAAATTGTCATAACTGTTATTATAACAATAGTGTGGCTAACAGGTGTAGGGGACATCATTGATGTC
>NZ_JBBMEY010000035.1:0-20287 GCF_040096285.1 Ruminococcoides intestinihominis
TCCAATTTACAAGCGACAGCTCCCTTTACACAAGGGAGCCTTATTTGCTAAAATTTAACACTTTACATTTAGCCCCACAAACCCAGATTTGCCGAAGTGATTTACAAATAAAACTATTGACTATTATCTTAATTTTATAATGAAACAAAAAGTAAGAGGTGATTACATTGTGGCTTAAGTTAAATTTAGAGGGTATGAAAATTAATATTCAAATTAGAAATTACGAAAAGTCTGATAAAGATATATGGGATATGCAATATTGTAAAGTTGATTTTTCTTTTATTTTTAGGGATATAATCAATTATGAAAATTCAAGCGAGATTCTTTTATCTTGTGAAATAGAGAAATTAAAAGAAAAACTTGATGATTTGCTTAATGATAGAATTGCCAAAGAATTTGAATTAGAATTTATCGAACCTGATTTTATGTTTCATTTTAGTCTAATAATTACTTTTCTACTACATTGGATATTGATGATATTAAAGCACTTAGGTGTTATCTAAGTTTAATTATGGGTACTATTACCACAGATGATAAAGAAGTAATAAAATATATGAATAAGGGAATTATCACAGAATAATCTATAACAAAAGTAGGCTACTTCACCACAAGTGAAATAACCTACTTTTTTATTTAGTAATTAAATTGTATTAGAAACTATATTTTAAAACTTTCCCCAATAACCAAACTTTTTATTTTTAATAGCAAGGAAAGTTATTGTTACTGCTACAGATAAAGTTTCTGCAACAATGATTGAGAACCATATGCCATCAAGTCCAAAGAAAATAGGCATTATCAAAACAGAAGAACATTGGAAAAGTAATGTTCTTAGGAAAGCAATTGTTGCTGAAGTTAAGCCATCATTTAGAGCAGTAAAGAATGCCGAACCGAATATTGAAATTCCCGAGAATAAGAAAGCAATACCATAAATTCTAAATGCATGAGTTGTCATTGCTAAAAGCTCTTTGTCATATCCAACAAATCCACTTGCAAGTGGATTTGCTAAGAATTCAGAAATTCCAAACATTGCTATTGCCACAATACCGATAATAACCGAACTTCTCTTTAAAATGTTGTTAAGTTCCTTTTTGTTATCTGCACCGTAATGATAACTTGTGATAGGTGCAATACCTGTTGAATAACCGATAAATACTGCTAAGAAAATAAAGTTAACATACATAATTGTACCGTAAGCAGAGATACCATCCTCACCGGCATATTTCATAAGCTGAGCATTGTATAGCATACCAACAAGTGACATAGAAATATTGCTCATAAGTTCTGATGAACCATTTGTGCAAATTCTGATTAGTGACTTAAAGTCCCAACTAGGTTTGCAAAGTTTTAATCTGCTTGAATTTTTTCCGGCAAAATAAATTAAAGGTACAATACCACCAAAGATTTCACCTAAAGCAGTTGCCAAAGCTGCACCAACAATTCCCCATTTAAAGACTGCAATAAACAGTGCATCACCAACCATATTCATAACACCGGCAGTAACAGTTAATGCAAGTCCTAACTTTGGCTTTTCAGCAGTTACAACAAGACTACCAAAAGCATATTGCAACATTAAAAATGGGAGAGAGATAAGCAGTACTCTGCCGTATTTAACACAGTTTTCAAGCATTGTACCCTCAGCACCTAGAAATGATGCAATCTGTCTTAAGAAAATATTGCTGATAATAGAAATTACAATACCACTGACTATAGTTGCACATACAAGTAGTGAAAATATTTTGTTTGCCTTTTTGTCATTACCTTCACCCATAGTTTTGGCAATTAATGCACTGCCACCTGTACCAAACATAAAGCCCATTGCACCAACAACCATAAGGAATGGCATAATAAAGTTAACTGCTGCAAATGATGTTTTGCCAACAAAGTTTGATACAAAGAATCCGTCAACAACACCGTAAATTGATGTTAAAATCATCATTAGTATTGATGGTAAAGTGAAACTGATTAACCGTTTAAAATTAAAATGGTCCGATAATTTTATTTTATTTTTCATTATTTCTCCTTGAATTATAACTTCTCAATTTGCTTTTTAAATGAATTACGGTGCTTTTTCATAAGTTTTAAGTATATCTCCATTTCTTTTTCATCCCAATCTTTAAAAGCACTAAATTCAGCCTCGTATAGCTTTTTAGCAGTTTGATTTGCATACTCCTTGCCTTTTTCAGTAAGGCAAACTATCTTAGATTTTCCATTGTATTTTTCAAGGTAAATAATATCCTCATTCTCAAGTTTACGAATAGCTGAGTTAATTGTCTGTTTGCTGATTCCAGATGATTTGTAAATGTCGTATAATAGGCATTTTCCCTTATTAATGTATGTCATATACAGTACAAATGAAACACTGTCCGATACTCCCAGTTTTACTGATGCTTGATGATACAATGATTCAATCTCTTCATTTAAACAATTTATTTTACAAATGCTGTCAAAAAGTTCTTGCAATAATGTCATTCCTTTCATAGTATGATTTCATAACTTATGCATTATAGTATGATTTCATACTATTGTCAACAATAATATACAAAAAAGTCAAATGAAAATTTACAAAGTATTTTTAATTTATTGTTTACAAATGCCCAAACTCTTGATATACTATTAAATATGTTTAAAATCTACAAAGGAGTATATAGATGGGTATAAAATTTAATATATGTTTATGGAACAAAGGAGGTTGCTACAATGAAACGAGAACGACTTGGTAGCCGATTAGGTTTCATTATGTTGTCAGCCGGTTGTGCAATTGGTTGTGGCAATGTGTGGAAATTTCCTTGGATGTGTGGACAAAACGGTGGAGGTAGCTTTATGCTTGTGTATATCCTTTGCCTTATTGTTCTTGGAATTCCTTGTTTGATTATGGAATTTTCTGTTGGTAGAGCTTCCCAGACCAGTCCTATTAATATGTATAAAAAACTGGAAAAGCCTAAGCAAAAGTGGGGTGGCTTTGGTTGGGTTTGTCTTGTAGGCAATATTTCACTTATGGCTTTCTATACTGTAGTATGTGGTTGGCTGATAAATTATTTTGTAAAGTTTGTTTCAGGTAATAACCAAAATATGGGCTTTGATAAAATGACTGCTGACCCATCAGTTAATGTACTATTCTTGCTTGTTACTGTTGTAGTGTCATTCTTTATACTTTCTTTTAATCTTCAAGGTGGACTTGAAAGAGTAACAAAGTATATGATGATTGCATTACTTGTGCTGATGGTGGTACTTGCAGTAAACAGCTTAATGCTTGGTGGTGCAGGTGAGGGAATGAACTTTTATTTAAAACCTGATTTTTCTAAGATTAACGGTTCTGTTGTAGTTGGTGCTATGAATCAGGCATTCTTCACTTTATCAACAGGTATGGGTGGTATGGCTATCTTCGGTAGTTATATTGACAAGAACCGTTCTCTTATGGGTGAAGCAGTAAGTGTTATTTCTCTTGATACACTTGTAGCTATCCTAGCCGGTGTTATTATTTTCCCAGCTTGTTTTACATATAACTTAGAAGTAAATGCAGGTCCTAGTTTACTATTTGACACAATGGCTACAGTATTTAACAATATGGAGGGTGGCAGAATCTGGGGTTCTCTGTTCTTCTTGTTTATGGTGTTTGCTGCTATGTCAACTGTACTTGGTGTTTGTGAAAATATTTTAGCTATGGTTCGTGATTTAACCGGTTGGTCAAGACCTAAGGGTTCTTTAATTTGTGGTATTGTTATCTTTGTGTTAGCATTAACAACTGCACTTGGCTTTAGTGTACTACATTTTCAGCCTTTTGCAGAGGGTACAACTTGGCTTGATTTTTGGGACTTTATTGTTTCTAATAATATATTGCCACTTGGTTCTCTTGTACTTGCACTATTCTGTTGTAATAAGTTCGGTTGGGGATGGGATAACTTCATTAGTGAAGCTAATTCCGGTAAAGGACTTAAAGTTAAACATTGGATGAAACCGATAATTCAGTATGTAGTTCCTATTGCTATTGGCTTTATCTATATTTATGGTATGGTTAATTTTAAGTGGACATAATTTAATTTGACTATAGAAAAACACACTTATGATTGTTTTCATAAGTGTGTTTTGTTATGTGTATTATTTTTTTTGCCTTGATAAATTAAGTATATAATTGAACAAATAAATATAACTATACTTATTATTTGTGAAGTAGATAATCCTAACAAAAATCCTCTGTAAGTATCACCTCGTAGAAATTCATCAAAAAATCTTATTACCGAGTAACTTAAAAGGTATGTAGCAAAAAGCTTGCCTTTTAGTAATTCTTTCTTTAGTAAATATGCAAGTATGAAAAATAAAATAAGATTTAGTAGTGATTCCAGAAGTTGTACCGGAAACCTTTGTACATCATTAACAGAAGGTAACAGTTGATTGTTGTGTACCGTAAAGCCAAAGCTACTTTCTATACCGTAACAACAACCACCAAGGAAACATCCTATTCTTCCGAAAAAATGAAATAGTGGAATACCGGGGGCTATTATATCGGAATAATCAGATAAGTTGTAATGCTTTTTATTGCAGTAAATAAAGCCAACTATCATACCACCGATAAGCCCACCGTAAAATACTGAACCACCACATATTAATTTTGCACATTCAATAAAATCACCAAATGAATGAACATAGGTGTTCCAATTGGAAAATAGTTTAATTATAAGATCAAACCTTGTAATGGAATATAGTATGTGGCCACCGAAGAAAACACCTATTGAAGATAAAAGTAAAATTATTATAAAATTATTTTCGTCATAACCTTTTTGTTTTGCTTTTTTACAAATATAAATACCACTAACAAATATGCCTATTAAGGACATTAATGCGTAAGTAGGAATAGTTTTTCCTAATAAATCAAAAGTAGGGAACATAATTTTCTCCAAAAATATAACCTCCTGTACCAAAGTACAAGAGGTTATATTTTTTATAAATTTAATTAGCTAAGCATACCTGCTGTAGCTAGTGTACCGGCTGCACAGATAACACATACAAGTAGAATACCTGAAAGTACCACACCGATGATACCTGTTACTAAACCGGCTGTTGCAAAGTTTTTGTTTTCGTCATTAAGCTTTCTAACACCTACGCCTAGGACAATGGCAACAATGCCGGCAGCAAGACCTGCAATAGCACCATAACCAAACCAAGCTAAAACAACTGAAACAATACCGCAAATTAAAGAAGCAATTGCTTTACCCTTTGAATTCTGCATAATAAAATCCTCCTCAAATATAATTTAATCAAAGTTTTTTAATGATCGACTTTATTTTACTATATTTTTATACTTGTGTCAACTAAATTATTGAGTATATTATTATTTAATATATATTATTTTATCTATAAATATATTATTAAATATATATAAATTTGCTTATAAATAATAAAAATAAAAATAATTACTGTTTTCTATTGCATTTTACTCTAAAAGGAGTATAATAAATGTATATTAATTGTTGAATTATTTTATAAGGAGGTAATTTTATGGATAAAAAGGCTATGTACAAATTAAGTTATGGCTTGTTTGTACTAACGGCTAAAGATGAAGAGAAAGACAATGGTTGCATTATAAATACTGCAATTCAAGCATCTTCAATGCCTAATCAGCTAAGCATTTGCGTAAATAAAGCTAATCTTACCCATGATATGATTGTAAAAACCGGTAAATTCACAGTTTCTGTAATTAGTCAGGATGCCGGTTTTGATTTATTTAAGCACTTTGGTTTTCAGTCAGGCAAAGATGTTGATAAGTTTAAAAACTTTGAAAAATGCAAGCGCGGTGAAAATTCGATTTATTATATAATAGAGGGTACTAATGCATACATTTCTGTTAATGTAAGTAAAACTGAGGATTTAGGTTCACACACAATGTTCATAGGTGAAATTACAGATATGGAAGTTTTAAGTGAAACGCCATCTGTAACCTATGATTATTATTTAAAGAATATTAAGCCACAACCTGAAAATGTAGGTACAACGACTGATGGTAAGACGATTTGGCGTTGTACAATTTGTGGTTATGAATATGTTGGGGAAGGGTTACCGGAGGACTTTGTTTGTCCACTGTGTAAACATCCGGCATCTGATTTTGAAAAGATAATTATTAAGGAGGAAAAAACTATGGCAACAAATAAGTATTCAGGTACACAAACAGAAAAGAATTTACAAGAGGCTTTTGCAGGAGAATCTCAGGCAAGAAATAAATACACTTATTTTGCATCAGTAGCTAAGAAAGAGGGCTATGAGCAAATGTCAGCATTGTTCCTAAAGACTGCCGATAATGAAAAGGAACATGCAAAAATGTGGTTCAAGGAACTTGCAGGTCTAGGTGACACAAAGTCTAACCTTGCTGATGCAGCAGAAGGTGAAAACTACGAATGGACAGATATGTATGAGGGCTTTGCAAAAACTGCTGAGGAAGAGGGCTTCCCTGAATTAGCTGCTAAGTTTAGAGCAGTTGGTGAAATTGAAAAGCACCATGAAGAAAGATACAGAGCATTGCTAAAGAATATCGAAACTGCTCAGGTTTTTGAGAAGTCAGAAGTTAAGGTTTGGGAATGTCGCAACTGTGGTCATATTGTTGTTGGTACAAAAGCACCGGAGGTTTGTCCTGTATGTAACCACCCACAATCTTTCTTTGAAATTCATCAGGAAAATTATTAATTATAATTCTCTATTAGAATTATATCAATCACGTTGTAGGAGTAACCTTTGGTTGCTCCTATTTTTCTATAACAAAAAAGGAGTACAATGTACTCCTTTAAATAAATATTCTAATAAAGAATTAAAGTTCTTTAGTTTTAGGGATAATTTCCAGCCAATAACCGTCAGGGTCATTGATAAAGTAAATACCCATATCAGGGTTTTCAAAGCAGATGCAACCCATTTCTTCGTGAAGGGCGTGAGCCTTATCAAAGTCCTGTACTTTAAATGCTAGGTGGAATTCACCTTCACCAAGGTCATACTTTTCAGGGTGGTCATCAAGGCAAGTCAGTTCAAGTACAAAGTCAGTTGTGTCATTGCCAACATAAACGATAGTAAAACCATCACCGTCAATTCTGCTTTTTTCTGTTAAGCCTAAAGCCTTTTCGTAAAAGTCAAGAGATGTGTCTAGGTCAGCTACATTAAAATTCTGATGAACCATTCTAAAATTTAAATCCATAATTATACCTCCATTATAGTTGTAAAAATTAAAAATTCTTGAGAAGAGTATAACACAAAAGTAAAAAATTGTAAAACAAAAACCCCACCGAAAAATCGGTGGGGAAGTAATACACTAAAATATTAAATTATAGTTCAGCGAAATACTTAATTGTTCTTACCATCTGTGATGTGTAAGAGTTTTCGTTATCATACCAAGAAACAGTCTGAACCTGAGTTGTGTCTGTATCTTCCATGTATGTGCACATTGTCTGTGTTGAATCGAATAGTGAACCGTATGTCATACCAACGATATCAGAAGAAACGATTAGGTCTGTGTTGTAACCAAATGATTCAGAAGCAGCAGCCTTCATAGCAGCGTTAACTTCGTCAACTGTTACTTTACCCTTAACAACTGATGTTAGGATTGTTGTTGAACCTGTAGGTACAGGAACTCTCTGTGCAGAACCGATTAGCTTACCGTTTAGTTCTGGAATAACTAGGCCGATAGCCTTAGCAGCACCTGTTGAGTTAGGAACGATGTTTACAGCACCAGCTCTAGCTCTTCTTAGGTCACCCTTTCTGTGAGGACCGTCAAGGATCATCTGATCACCTGTGTAAGCGTGGATTGTGCTCATGATACCACTCTGGATTGGAGCTAGGTCGTTAAGAGCCTTAGCCATAGGAGCTAGACAGTTTGTTGTACAAGAAGCAGCAGAAATAATCTTGTCTTCCTTTGTTAGTACATTTTCGTTTACTGAGTAAACAACTGTTGGTAGATCGTTACCTGCAGGAGCAGAGATAACAACCTTCTTAGCACCGGCATCAATGTGAGCCTGTGCCTTAGCCTTTGATGTATAGAAACCTGTGCATTCTAGAACAACGTCAACACCGATTTCACCCCAAGGTAGTTCAGCAGCGTTTGGCTTAGCGTAGATTGTGATTTCCTTACCGTCAACAACGATTGAAGATTCCTTAGCTTCAACCTTGTCAGCAAGAGCATACTTACCCTGTGCAGAATCATACTTTAGTAGGTGTGCAAGCATAGCTGGATCTGTTAGATCGTTGATTGCTACTACTTCATAACCTTCAGCACCAAACATCTGTCTGAATGCTAGACGACCGATACGGCCGAAACCATTAATTGCAACTTTAATTGCCATTTTTTATTCCTCCTAAATTTTAAGGTACTTATATTTTATTACAAGTTCGTAAATTTTTCAATACTTTGTGAGAAATTTAACACGACTTTTATGAAAATTTTATGATATGAAATATTTTTACCAAAAATAAAGTCGTATTTCTGTACAGTTTTTCACATATAAGACAAATTATAATTCTATTAAAGAAATATTATAAATATTTTATCTTGACAAACCTCCCTCTATCTATTAATATATTAGTAAGCGTGAATTTATTTTTACGCATTTTAAGTGATTTATTTCGCTTAATTCCTTTTAATTGACTCTTATTGAGCCGTTATATATAGATAATCATTTAGTATTATATTTATTTTTTGCTTTTTTATGCACAACATTCTGGTAATACTACCCTTATGGGTTTTATGATTAATTTATTGGGCTATTGCCTTTTTTATATTTCGTAAAAATTGAATATCTGTCTAACGGCACCGGTCGATTGTTTTGATGAATTTGAATTATTAAAAAACAAAACAAGGAGGTGTCATTTCCTATGCCAATGTGGTTAGCTATTGTGCTGATTATTGTTGCTATTGCTGCAAGTCTTGCTGTCGGTGTTTATCTTGGTATCCAGCGTAGAAAGCAAGTTGCAGAAAAGGCTATTGGTTCTGCCGAAACAGAAGCAAATCGTATTGTTTCTGAAGCAATTAAGTCAGCTGAGGCTAAGAAGAAGGAATTTTTACTGGAAGGTAAAGATGAACTTCATCGTCTAAGAAATGAGAACGAAAAGGAAATTTCTGATCGCAGAAAAGAAGTTCAGCGTCAGGAACGAAGAATTCAGCAAAAAGAGGAAACTCTTGACAGAAAAATGGACAACCTTGAGAAGAAGGAAAACAACTACCAGAGAAAGCAAAAGGAAGTTGAACAAAAGCTTCAAGAAGTTGAACAGGTTAAGAAAAGTCAGTTTGAAATGCTTGAGAGAATTTCAGGTTATACTGCTGACCAAGCTAAGGATTACTTACTACAACAGCTTGATACAGAACTTGACCACGAAAAGTCTGTAAAAATCCTTGAATATGAGGAAAAGCTAAAGGAAGAATCCGACAAGAGAGCAAGAAACATTATCAGTCTTGCTATTCAGCGTTTAGCTGCTGATCAGGTATCGGATGCTACTGTTTCTGTTGTATCTCTTCCAAATGATGATATGAAAGGTCGTATTATCGGTAGAGAAGGTAGAAACATTCGTACTATTGAAACACTTACAGGTGTTGACCTTATTATTGATGATACTCCGGAAGCAATTACAATTTCTTCTTTCGAACCTGTTAGAAGAGAAATTGCCAGAGTTGCTTTGGAAAAACTTATTTCAGATGGTAGAATCCATCCTGCAAGAATTGAAGAAACTGTTGAAAAAGCCAGAAGAGAAGTTGAAGCTACTATTAAAGCTGAAGGTGAGAGAACAGTTGTTGAACTTGGTGTTAACAACATCCACCCTGAACTTGTTAAACTTCTTGGTAGATTAAAGTACAGAACCTCTTATGGTCAGAATGTGCTAAGACACTCTATTGAAGTTGCTTATATTTCCGGTATGATTGCTTCTGAACTAGGTCTTAACCCAACAGTTGCTAAGAGAGCCGGTTTACTTCACGATATTGGTAAGGCACTTGACCACGAGATGGAAGGTTCTCACATTCAGCTTGGTGTTGAAGTTGCCAGAAAATATAAAGAAAGTGATGCAGTTATTCATGCTATTCATGCTCACCATGGTGATGTTGAAGCAAAGACAGTTGTAGCTTGTATTGTTCAGGCTGCTGATGCTATTTCTGCTGCAAGACCCGGAGCAAGAAGAGAAAATATCGAAAATTACATCAAGAGACTACAACAGCTTGAAGAAGTTGGTAAGAGCTTCCCAGGTGTTGACAGTTGCTTTGCTATTCAAGCAGGTAGAGAAATTCGTGTTATGGTTAAGCCTGAACAGATTAATGATGACAAGATGGCTCCACTAGCTAGAGAAATCAGTAAGAAGATTGAACAGGAACTTGAATATCCTGGTCAAATCAAAGTTAATATTATTCGTGAATCAAGAGTTTCTGATTACGCAAAATAATTAATATTAAGCAAGTTATAGCCTCCCTTTATGGGAGGCTTTTTGTGTATATAATTTTCTGTATAATTCCATAATAGAAAAATAAATAATCGGTAATGTTGTTTAGAACATAAAAGGAAAAACAAAAAATAAGAGGACTAAAAGTCCCCTTATCCCAAGTAATATATAATTTTATTTCTCAAATTAAAAACTCTATATTATTGTATCTACCTTTCCTTTACTGCGAATGTTCCGATTAACTGTAATATAAAAAGATTTATAATACATCCGAATCCCATTCCGGTATGTACTTTTCACTTGCTGATGAAAGTTCCTGACAGTAACCGTTAAGACCACTACTTTCAAAAGCCAACAAAACCTTTTCATATTCTCTTTTTGTAATTTTACGGTTTAACTTTTTATGATATTTTGCATCCCCATAGGGAATGTATTGTCCCATTAATGAAAATAATATTTTATCTCCATATTTTTCTGCAAGATAATTTATTACTTCAATGGAATTTTTCGTATGACTTGGCAATACTAAATTACGAACCATTGTACCTTTTTCCATAATACCGTCTTGGTTTATGACAGGTTCACCGGTTTGTCTTACCATTTCTTCAATAGCTTTTGATGTAACATCAAAGTAGTTCCTTACATTGCTATACTCTAAACCTAAGTCATTGTTGCTATATTTAAAATCAGGTAGATAAATATCAATATAGCCTTCAAGTTTCTTAAGTGTTTCAATAGAGTCAAAACCACTTGTATTATAGACAACCGGTACTTTTGGACTTATTATATCAAGCAACTGTATAATCCCATTTGTATAGTGGCTTGGTGTAATAAAACTTAAACTTTCAGCACCTTTGTCTAACAGCAAGGTAACTTCCTTAGCCAGTTCATCAATGGTAACTTTTCTTCCTAAATTAGAATGAGAAATTTCACGATTTTGACAGTATATGCAGTCAAGAGTACATCCGGTGAAAAACACTGCTACAGTACCTTTCTTGCCACTGATAACCGGTTCTTCCCAATAGTGATGGGCTACACGGCTAACATAAAGAGATTTTGGCATTTTGCAGTAGCCTCTGCCTATACTATCGTTTCTTTCTGCGTTACATTTTCTCGGACATAAATTGCAAATCATATTGTATCACCAAGTAGATTATACCACGATTTTAGAAATCAGTAAAATCTAAAAGGTAATTTTCTAAAATATCATATATATGGACCTCTTCCGGTAGGTGAATGTTGAAAGCATTGATGATATACTCAATCTGATCCCATTCAGTTGTTATATCCTCAATTGCAAGGTTACTTTCGAAACAATTGCACCGAATACCGTATGACTCAAAATCTCCTTCCTCGTTAGATTGTTTTTTAGAAATAAGTGTAAAATTATTCATTTTTCTCCCCTTTGAACAAAGAACAATTCACAGGTAAACCTATTATAGCACAACAATTGTCAAATGTCAATATAAGTAAACGGTTTACAATCACTAAAGTTTAAATTTAAATAATTTCAAAAGAATTTTACATAATAGAATTATTATGATATAATCCTACTGAAAGAGGGTATTGTATGAAAAAGTTTATTCCATTTTTAATTTTAACTTTAACAGTTGTACTTACTTTTTGTGGTTGCCAAAATCCATTAAATTATTTTTCAGAAGAACCAACATCAACAACTGCTCCTACAACCGAGGAAACAACATTTCAGGGTAATTCAGAGGTGGTTACACTTGCAAAGTCATCAACTGAACCATCTTCTTCAAAAGAATATAATTATCATTCAGATTTACTAGGTGCAACATTTGTTTTGCCTGAGACTTGGGAAAATAAATATGCCGTAACTGAAGAGTCAAATAATTATGGTGGTTCATCAGTTACTTTTTACGAAAAGGACAACCATAGTCTTGACCAAAGTTTAGGTGAAATTTTTACCTACAATTTATTTCCAACTGATGAATATAAGACCGGTGCTAATTTTACTGAATATGGCACAGTAACAATTGGGAATACTACTTATTACTTAGTGTGTACAACACCGACAGGAAAGAAATATAGCACTAAAAACAAGAATATGAAAAAAGCCTATGATGCGCTTAATAAAGAAAGTGATATTCAGTTAATTTGTAATAGTGTTGTGTTTGATGGTGGTTATCCTATTGATAAGAATGGTGCATCAACTACAATGGCATCAAGTTCAACAGATACCACAGACCCATCAGCAACTTCCACTAAAAAAGCAAATAGAAGTAGTGATAGTTCCGGTTTGGTGTTCCCTGATATTTCAAGCAGAAGGCTAACTTCAGCAGACCTAAAGGGAAAATCATCTGATGATATTCAAACTGCTATTAATGATATTTGTGCTTTACATGGATATAACTTTACTACTGACTCAATTAAGAAACATTATCAGCAGTTTAGTTGGTATAAGCCATCAAGCAACTATTCAGAATCTACATTTAATGATATTGAAAAGTATAATTATTCATTACTACAAAAAGCAAGATAATAATTAAAAGAAATATTATGGGTATTTTAAATCAAGCAAGAGCCTCTGTTATACAGAGAGGTTATGAATATTATAAGGATAAAAAGGTAATTAATTTTCGTAAAGAATCCGACACTGTTTTTTATGGTAGTGTTAAAGGCACTACTGCATATGATGTTAAGATAGATATTAATCATACTGTAAAGAATACATATTGTAACTGTCCATTTGCTAAAGATAATCGAAAAATTTGTAAACATATGGTTGCGTTATATTTTACTGCCTTTTCTAATGAAGCTGAACAATATATTGAAAATATTGCAGAACAAGAAAGAATTGAAGAAGAAAGATTTAACGAAATGTATGGTTATCTATATGATGAAGATTTTGAGTACTATGAAGATGATGAAGAAATAAATGATTATGTTATGTATGAGGTTGTTTCTAACTATGTTAATAATCTTACTGTACCGGAACTTCGTTTTAGATTAATAGAGGCGTTAATAAAACTTTACGGTAAGGACTTTCCTTAATATATTTTCATCAATATAAAATATTAATAATATAATTAAACCACCCAATGCTACAGTTTCTTAATTGATGTAGTGTTGGGTAGTTTTGCTTTGGTATTTTTTGATTTTTAGTAAATGTGAATTTTTAATTTTGATTGTGCTAATCTATAATTTATCTTTCAATTTAACAAAAATTTATTGAAAAAAAGAGGGTTACAGATGTAACCCTCAAATAATTATAATTTACTTTTAATTGGCAATTTATGGTTCATTAATGAACAACAACGATTGTGCCGTTATGAGCTTTCTTAAAGATTTTGGCAACCTTATCAAGTGGTGTATTAACACAACCATGAGAACCATCAGTTAGATAGGTGTTGCCACCATATTCATAACTTGCTCTCCATGTTGAGTCGTGAATACCACAACCATCAGCAGTAAACTGCATCCAGTAGTTAACCATAACATCCCATGTGTCACCAACCAGTCTTGATGGGGACTGATGAACAAAGATTGTGTGAACACCCTTTGGTGTGTCATGAACACCATCAGCCATACCGGTTACAACCGGAGTATCAACATAAAGTTTACCGTTAATGTAGAACCACATATGTTGTTGCTTAATGTTGATTTCAATATATGTATTACCAACATCTTGACCAAAGATTGTACTTTTAGCCTTTTGTGACTTAATCTTAGGTGCAGTAGTAGGCTTTAGTTCTTTGCCTTTGTAAGTTTTGTAAGGTTGAACTTGGAAGTAGTAAGTTTTGTTTCTTGATAGTTTGCCGGTAGTAAAGCTTCTGCTTGTTGTTTTAGCAACACACTTAAAGCTTTTTCTATTGCTACTTGTTGACTGATATACCTTGTATCCTGTAGCTGCAGGAACTTTTGACCAAGTAACTGTGATTTTGCTTAATTCACTCTTAGTCTTAACAGTAGTTGCGTATAAACCACAAGTGCTCATTACTGCATTAGAATAGTTAGAAACAACAGTACCATAATTGTTATATGTACGGTATGCCTTTAATTTGTAGTAGTAGATTTTACCATTGCTAACCTTACTGTCGGTAAATGTAGTTGTGCTATTCTTTTTGATTGTTTTATAGTAAACATATTTACCGTTACTAACACCACTTGCACGATATACTTTGTAACCTGTTACATTCTTGTTTCTATTCCACTTAATAGAAATATTTTTACCGTTATTAGTTACCTTTAATCCTGTAACCTTGCTTGTAGCAGTAGATGATTTTACTGTAGCATTTTTGCCGTAGTAATTCTTTTTATTCTTAACTATCATAGGTGTTACTTTGATGTAGTAAAGAGTATTTTTTGATAGCTTAGTAACATTAGCAGTATTTGATTTAACAGAATTTACATAATGCCACTTTTGGTTGCTACCAACTTTTCTGTATTCAACCTTATAGTTAGTTGCATTCTTAGATTTGTTCCATTTTACTGTAATGTAATTTGAAGAAATCTTTGTAACCTTTAATTTAGAGATATTACCAACAGAAATTGGCTTTACAACCGGCTTTGTAGTAGTAGGAACAGTTGTAGTTGGTTTTGTAGTAGGTTTAACTGTAGATGTTACAGTTGAAGTTTCTGATGGAAGAGTGTTGTTGATTGTCGTAGGTTGTGTAGTTGTACCGGTATCGCCGGTATTAGTATTGTCATCAGCAAATACCGAGAAACCAAAGTTAAATGCGAACATTGAACTTAATACAACTGCAATACAAAGAACAAGACTCAAAACTTTTTCTTTCTTTCTTTTCATAATATAACACTCCTTTATGTGTTTATTTTACTTCATTATATAATGAACTTAAAGAAAAATAAAGGGAAAAATTAGTTAAAGTTTAAACTGTTTATTTGGTTATTTTTACTATATTTTTCCTTCATTTTCAATTTTATCAAGGGCAATTTCTTTTACCTTGTTTTGAAGCTTTTTTAGGTATGGATTGAACTGACATTCTTCGTATCCGTAAACAGGATTTAGCTTGTATTCAATATCAATCCAAGTGCTAATTGGAGCTTCATTATGAGATATAGATGCCTCTAGTTTATCCAGTGCTTTATATACCTTTGATTCCTCAGTTTCTTGCTTAATCATTTCATCATAAAGACTATAAAGTTCCTTGTTGTATGGTGAAGGTAAAGTGCTAACCCAGTTAAGCAAAATTTCTTCTTCCTTGTTTTCATCATTTTCAGTTTTGTAAAATGATGGAATATCACCGGTAAAGGCTTCACCCATATCGTGAAGTAAACACATTTTTATAACTTTATCATTATCCACATTTGTAAATTCATCCTTAGTGAAAAAAGCCATAATAGTTAGTCGCCAAGAGTGTTCGGCAACACTTTCTTTTTTACCTTTAGGCGACCAACTGTGTCTTGTGTTGTCTTTTAGTCGGGAAGTTAAATTCATTATATCCATAAAATTTTTGATTTCCATATGTTTCACCTCTTTTCTACTATTTTAACACATTTTATTTTGCTTTTAAATAATTATTGTTATGAAATTAGAGTAAAACAAAGAATTTTAATGTTATAATGTATAAAAACAAGTTATAAATTTATACATAAATACCATAGTAATTGAGGAGGTTTTGTTATATAATTTATGTGAGAAAAGAGGAAGATATAATTTTTTGTTTTTTTATACAGAATGAGTGGTTTTATGAAAAAGTTAATTTCCTTATTTTTAGTTGCAGTTTTATCCTTATCGGTTATGATTTTTGATGTTTCAGCAGCTAAGGTAAATACAGTTTCTATCTCGGGTGAGGAACTATTTGATGAAGCCTTTTCTATTTATGATGAAATAAATAGAGCGCGTGTTTCAGAATCAAGAAGAAAGGTTGTAATGGACAAGGAACTTATGAATTACGCAATGTTGCGTTGCAAAGAACTTGCTATTAAGTTCTCTCATAACCGTCCAAATGGTGAAAGTTTCTATTCTGCCTTTGATAGAGCTTATGGTGAAGATATTTTTACAGGTTCTTCATCAACTGATTATGTTATTAAGCAATGGCTACAAAACAGTAGTAGTAGAAAAGATATTCTTACTGATTACTATAAAAGTATAGGAGTAGGTGCTGTAGAAGTTGATGGTTCTTACTATTGGGTTTTAATCTTTGGTATTGATAAAAAAAACGACCTAATTGTGAATAGAACTGAATTTGATGTTGAAGCAAATGATTCCGGTCTTGTATCTTTTAAAAAATCTTTAATTGAAGCAAAGATTCGTTTTGGTAATACTTCACTTTGTAAAAATAACTCAACCAGAGCAACAATATCTTTTTATAACGGTGTTTCTTATACACAGATTGACCCTAGCTCAGTAACATTTGATTCATCAAACAAGAATGTTTGTGTTATCAATAAGTTGGGTAAAATTTTAGGACTTAAACAAGGCAAGAGTACAATTTCCGTTACATTAAATGGCGACAGTTACCCATTCCTTGAACAAGATTTTTATGTTAATGGTGAAGTAGAAGATGTTACTCTCAGTCGTAGTAGTTATACATACTATAGAACTAACAAATCAGGTTCACTTAAACTTTCTGCAAGAGTAACACCATACAATGCAAGTAATACAAGGGTTACTTGGAAATCAAGCAACAATAGGGTTGCAACAGTTTATTCTAACGGTAGAGTTATTATGAAAGGTAAGGGTACTGCAAGAATTACTGCAACTTCTGTTGATAGTCCCAGGGTAAGTGATTCTTGCAATATTAAAGTTGTACAGAGAGTTACAGGTGTAAAGTTAAATAAAAATACTATTTCTTTAAAGAAGAAAAAGTCCTACAGACTAAAGGCTACTTGTTCACCATCAAATGCAGATCGTAGGTCTGTTACCTGGAAATCTTACAACACTAAGGTTGCCAAAGTTGATAAAAACGGCAAAGTAACAGGTGTGAAAAAGGGCAAAACTACTGTTAGAGCAACAGCCGGTGACGGTAGCAAAAAGTACGCTAAATGTACTGTAAAAGTTAGTTAATAGGGTGTGTGAACATTTATAAATATATAAATCCCCATATCGTCTGATATGGGGATTTTACTTTGTATCTTAATATTAGAATGTATGTTGTTCAAGGTGAGTAACATGGTCGATTTTGTCAGCATAAACATTGACAAAGAAAGCAACAAGTGGAATAGGAAAACCAAACCAACTTGCATATGTACCGAAAATACTGCTTAAAACTGCACCTATTGCAACACCAATGTGAAACCAAAAAAGAGTGTTACCGTAGAATTTGCCTTTTCTAAGCATATGCTTGTCTTTGGTAATTAAATATTCAGCAAATGATGTAGTGCATTGTTTTATGTTATTTGTTGAGAAAATAGTGGAACTGTTGAATCTACCCACACCATGGAATACACTCCATTGAGTTGACATCATAAAGAATATTGGAAGTATACCGATTATAGGATTAATATGGGTCGGTATCAAAGGAAGAAGTATCAGTCCTGCACCATCAACCATAATTGCATATGCATTTAGGTTAATACCGGTTTTTAGCCTTAACACAACGCATAATACAATAGCAAAAACATATATTCCTAAACCAATTAGCCTTAACATTACATCAAAGAAATTTCTACCAACTATTCCGGTAATAATTTCAATTAAGTTGGCTGTTTGTGCGTTACCAAAGTTACTCATTCTGCAAAAGATAGCATAGCCACCCATAAAGCCACCCATAACACACATAATACTATGGAGAACCAGTGATATTTTTTTCTTTTTCAAAGTCATTGTTGTCATCCTCTTCCTATATCTTCCGACTTCATATTTTATCACAATATGTAGAATTTTTAAAGATTATCACATACCAAATAAAAAGAATAAATAGAAATTATCTTGTTTAAAATTTACATATATATGAAAAATAATACTTATTATAGATAGTGAATAGTGAAATGTTTAATGTGAATTTGCTATTTTTATATTTTCCATTATAAAAACACTCCTATTTCATACAGTTTTCACTTTGGCATTTTATTATAATACCAACACAAGAGATAAACCTCTTGAAACATAATTCAAAAATCAATTAATATAGATGATTTAAGGAGGACCTTAATATGTATGACAATAACAATTACAACAACTTTAACGGTACAAGTGGTGGAGAACCACCGGTAAATAATCAGAATGAGAACCAAGGTTTTAATGATAATCAGAACTACAATAACAACCAAGGTTTTAACCCGGATTATAGTGTAGGCAGTAACAATCAAAGTTATGGAAATGACCCATATGGTGACAGTGAGTCATATAGAGAAAGACATTCTTTCTTTGAAAACGGTCAGCAGAATGTTGCACCTAACTACAATGAAACTGTTAATTCATATGAATGGGGAACTGCTCCAAATAATGGACAGAATAACCCTAGAAACTTCAACCACAAAAAGGTTAAGAAAGAAAAGAAGCCTGTAACAAGAAGTACAGTAGCTATTGCATTAGTTGCTTGTTTCTTAATTGCATCAGTATTTGGTGTAGGTGGTGGTGTTGGTACTTATTACCTACTGGCAAATAAAAATTCAACAACTACAGGTCTTAATTTAACAAAGAATAGTTCAACAGGTGGTACAGACTCTACAAACGGTACTGCTCTTTCAACAAAAGACATTACAAGCAAAGTTGCTGACTCAGTAGTTGAAATTGTTACAGAATCTGTTTCATATTCATTCTATGGTCAGGCAGTATCTCAGGGTGCAGGTTCAGGTGTAATTATTGATAAGGATGGTTACATTGTTACTAACCACCATGTTATTGAAAATGCAAAGTCAATTAAAGTTACTCTAAAGAACGGTAACGAATATACTGCAAAGTTAATTGGTTCTGACTCAGACAAGGATGTTGCTCTGCTAAAGATTGAACCAAAGAGTGACGATAACCTAACTGCTGCAGTATTTGGCGACAGTGATAAACTTGCAGTTGGTGACAAGGCAGTTGCAATCGGTAATCCTCTAGGTGAACTGGGTGGTACAGTTACAGACGGTATTATCTCAGCACTAGACAGAGAAGTAACAATTGACAACAGCAGTATGAACCTACTACAGACAAATGCAGCTATTAACCCTGGTAACTCAGGTGGTGGTCTATTTGACGGTAAAGGTAACCTAATCGGTATTGTTGTTGCTAAGGCATCAAGCAGTAGTTCTAACGAAAGTGTTGAAGGTCTGGGCTTTGCTATTCCAATTAATGATGTTGAGTCTATCCTAAATGACCTAAAGAAATACGGTTATGTAAAGGGTAAACCGGGTGCTATCGGTGTAGTAATGCAAGATTATATGGATATGGTTTATGTTTATTCTGTAACAGAAAATAGTCAGGCTGATAAAGCAGGTCTACAGAAAGGTGACAAGATTATGAGCATCAACGGAGAAAAGGTTTCTTCAAGTGCTGATGTTAAGAAAATTGTTACTAACTCAAAGGCAGGAGATAAGCTAAAGTTTGTTGTTGAAAGAAATGGCTCTAAAAAGACTTTAACTGTTACAATTAAAGAAGCATCAAAGAGTGAAACAAATTCAAACAGCAGTAACTCAAGCAATAACAGTTCAGATAATTCAAGCGATATCTACGGTAATGGTGGTAACGACTCATATAACGATTCATATGGTAGTGACAACTCATCAAACGGTAGTGACGAAGACTCTGTATGGAACTACTTCAATTAATAGTTAATGCTATTAGTTGTTTATATAAATAGTAAATAAACTGGAGCAGTCTCTTGACTGCTCCTTTACTTCTTAAAATAATTTTTCAATTTTGTCTGTGCTAATCTATAAATTAGGGTTTGTGGTGCTAGAAATTGCCTTGTTATGTGGTAGATATTTAGAATTAGTAGAAACCATCCAGCCTTCCTTGTGTAAAGGAAGGGGGACCACG
>NZ_JBBMEY010000036.1:0-18672 GCF_040096285.1 Ruminococcoides intestinihominis
TGCATAGTTTTGTTTTCTATCAATCATTTATCTAACTTAATACTATTCATTATTTTTGGTTGCTTACTTTTTGCGAGTGGATTTCATCAGATACTTTAATTCTGATGTGTAACTTTCAAGCGTGGTAGGAAACTTCCTCTATGCATTAGTAAGTTGGGGGAGTACTTTAATTTGATTTTTTAATTACATCTTTCTTTTTTATTCTAGGTGACTCTTATCTCCGCGTACATATTTTATCTAGAGAATACTGTCTACCGTGACAATCCATCCGTCAGCATTCGCTGACACCTTCCTTTACACAAGGAAGGCTTTTGTTTGTGCTAATTTTTAATATCTACATATGGCGAAGTTCTGATTTGAGAAAATTTGTTTCAAGGTATCAGTTGAGTGATTGTCAAAGTAAACTAGTTATAGGTGAAGTTTGATTTGATAATATGAACTTTGAGAAAGTTTAATATAATAAATTTTGCTGAAAGATTCTACACCTTTTAGCCTTAGTTTTATTATAATAATTTTTGTTCTGATGAACTATAAATAGTAGTGGACACTAAGGTATAACAAATCATATTGTTGCTACTTATTTATGAAAGTCATCACAAGTAGCTGATATACAGTTGAATAATTCTTGATGTTCACTGATTTTTTTCTTGCATTCTCTTTTTAATGTTTCAATTAGAGATACTTCAAAACCTTCTATATTTTCTTGGTCAATAGTAATAATTTTTCCTTTGCCGACTTTATAAATTTCTTTTGTGCCAATCATATAATAGAAACCTTTATATTTTTGATATATAACACAAGTGTCAATTTCTTTTCTTTTATAAATTAAGGAATACGAAATTCCATTAATTTTGATACCTACTAATGGTGAAAAATAAATTTTTTCAGACTTTGATATTTCATATAAAAAATACTACGGATTATTGCAACAATTATAAAAATAATCATTACAGCGAAAAAAAGTCATTAATGCCACAGTTAAAATTGTTTTGCCAATATGTATGTTTCCTTGGATAATTAATTTGATTATCTATTTAAATAGATACCATAATTTGGTTCAGAATCATTAATTTCAGAATCTTTTGTCGGTTCTAACTTTTCATTTTGTAGATAAATACACCATACACCCTCATTCAACTCATTAGTGTCATCTTGGTAACAAACATTAACACCAAAAGTAAATTTATCATTTTTATCTTTTAAAGTGGCTAGACAATCAGTATATGCAACTGTACCATTTTCATCAGTACTATCACTATCACCTGCCCAATCATAATCAACTTTTTCAGATTTTATTGTATAGTACTTAAAGGCTTTTTCTAAGTCTTTATCAAAGTTTTTGTACTTCTTCAATACTTCTTTAGCGAACAGTGATTTTACCATTTCTTTATCTTTGTTATCAAAAGCTTTAACTACCTTTTTCATTGTGTCAGTAGCAATTTTTTCTGATGATGCAAAAAAAGAATAGGGCAAAGCCTTTAGGTCACCACCAAGAATATTACATCCGGTTAAAGAAAAAGTGACAAACAATAGGGAAATAACAATACATAATAGTCTTTTCATTTATAATTCTCCTTAAAATAATAGATAACAGTCAGCAACTTAATAAAATATTGTAGGTAAGGAGGAATCATATTCTTGCAGATTTCTTTTAAGTACAACTGCTTTTTGTTCACTATCATTTAGAACAAAACTATTTAACCAATAAACAAAAGCATCACTACAAATTCCAATACCGAGCTTTTTACCATATTCATCTTTTTCCCAATACTGATGGTTATTATCTTTATTATATAACCACTTGTCACATTTCCTTTGATATTTTTTGATTTGAGTTCCTATTTCATCAGGAACATTGATAACATCTGTATAATAATCGAATACTAAGTTAACTAACATCATTACCTCTTTTCAGTGTAAATTTGATTTTGTTGTTAATATAAATAATATGAAATGCTATTTCTTCTGAACTGAATAAACCTGAAAGGTATTGAAGTCACATTTAAATGTATCAACTGATTTTAGTTTATAATTCTCTTTCAGGTACATAGGGGTTTTTGTTAATGTATTTTTCACAAACCAAACTGTATCACTTGAATTTATCTTAGACTTAATCTTCTTTTTATTAATGTACTGAACATTATCAAAAGCAGAAAACCATGACTCATAGTAGGTACAAATGTGAGTATTCTTAGGGTAATAGTATGACATAATTCCAAAGGCACTGTCGGAATAAATAAATGTATCGGAAGAAGAAGTGACTTTGTCAAAACGGTTGAAAAAGTTCTTCATTGATGGGTTGTATTCAAATATTCCTGTAACAACAACACAGCCTATGCTGAGAATAGAAAGGCATATGCAAATAACCTTTTTGGCTTTTACTTTAATATTTTTTGTGCCAAAAGCAACTAACAAAGCAAAAATTCCTAATACTTCATTGCAATATCTTGCTATGTAAAATGGTCGAATAAAGATAGTTACAAAAAGTCCGATTATCTGAACACTTAATATGCTGATTATTGCAAATATTATAGGTAATTTGCGATTATCTTTCTTTGCTAATATTAGTGCTGAAACAATAATTCCTGATGCAAAAACTATTAGTGAAAGTGGCTCTACACCTTTTAGCCAGAAGTTTCCTGCTGCTGATTTGGTTTGATTTAATAGTGGTATAATCCATGGAGAATATCCTGCTACCATTGCAATATATGAGATTATAATTGCTTTTAATAGTTTTCTGTCTTTTAAAATAATGTAAATATTAACGAATGCAAAAATTATTCCCACTGCAAGTAGTGCATAGAGGTGGTTGTATGCTGAAAATAAAGAGGCTATAACAAATATAACACAATGGTGTATTTTGTGATTTTCAATAAATAGCAAAGCCTCTATAAATGAAAGTGTAACGAAAAATATACACCATTGATATGACCTTTGCTGAACACTAAAATACAGTGACATAGGAACTGCACCTACAGTAAGCATATAGATTATTGATGTTGTATTGTCAAAATGCTTTTTTATTACTGTTAAGCCAAGTGAAAGTGTTGCAATATAGCCCAGTACAGAAAAGACTTTTGTGATATGTATTGAGTAACCGAAAATCATACAAAATACTTTTAATGACAAAAAGTATAGTGGTGGGTGCATATCGGTTTTCAGTATTTCAATTATCTTTGAGAAATTGTGCTGAATTAGTGATAGGGTATATGATTCATCAAACCATAGATTATTGTTAAAAATAAGGCTTATAGAAAATAAAGACAATATTCCGAAAATTATGTATGGTAACTTGTTGCTTTGATTTTTGAGATTTTTCATTATATTTTTCCTTTCTTGCAACTACAACCATTTTAACATCATTATCATATTAATTCAAGAATTGTATAAATGATTATGATTTTGGTTGATAATATTTTCCGTATTATTTAACAAATTTCTTCTTATTTTCATAAATATTATTTTTAGTATTGCATAATTTTCTTTTAATGTTAAAATATAAATGAGGAGCGGTAAATAAATTTTAATTATGGGAGGTAATTATGAAAAATCAAGAACAAGGCAAAAAGAAGATAGCATTTAAAAAGGGTATAATCTCAATGGTTTTCAGCCGATTTGGAATTGTGCTGGTTCTTCTTGCTTTGCAAATATTAGTTTTACTTGGTCTATTCTTAAAGTTTAGTCAGTTAGCACCACATTACTACATAATCTCAGCAGTATTTTACATATTTATGATTACAGTAATTGTGAATAGTGACCATGATGCATCAAGCAAAATTACTTGGCTGACTACAATGGCCTTTCTGCCTATATTCGGAGCATTGCTATACATTTATACTACTGTTGATATAGGCCACAGAGTTCTAAAGAAAAAAGTTACTAATATCCTAAAAAATACTAAAAATAAAATCACACAGGATAAATCTGTTATTGATAAAGTAGAAGAAATTTGTCCTGATGTAGCTGATTTGAATTATTATTTAAACAAGTCAGGAAGATTTCCGTTGTATGAAAATACTGATGTTACCTATTATCCAATAGGTGAAAAGATGTTTCAGTCAATGCTTGTTGAACTTGATAAAGCAAAAGACTTTATCTTTATGGAGTACTTCATTGTTGATGATGGATATATGTGGGATAATATTTTGGAAGTACTGATTAAAAAGGCAAATGAAGGTGTTGATGTTAGGGTAATGTATGATGGTACTTGTGAATTTGCATTACTACCAAGAACTTACCCTAGTAGCTTAGAGAAACTTGGAATTCATTGCAAGGTGTTCTCACCTGTATCACCGTTTATTTCAACACATTATAATTACAGAGACCATAGAAAGATTATGGTTATTGACGGTAAGACTGCCTATAACGGTGGAATCAATATGGCTGATGAGTACATTAACTATACCCATAAGTATGGTCATTTTAAGGATGTTGGTGTTATGCTAAAGGGTGATGCAGTAGATAGCTTTACACTAATGTTCCTACAAATGTGGAGTGTAAATGAAAGACATTGTGACTTTTCAAAGTACCTAAATGTAGGGGATAGCCCTTCTGCCGGTGGTTACTTTAGCAATGGTTTTGTAATGCCATTTGGTGATTGTCCACTTGATGAATATGATGTTGGCAAATCTGTATATATGGATATTCTTAATCGTGCAAAGGACTATGTTTATATTATGACACCATATATGATTATGGATGGTGAACTGGAAAATTCATTGACATTTTCAGCTGAGAGAGGTGTTGATGTTAGAATTATTTTGCCTCATATTTCAGACAGCTTTGTTGCACAAGCACTTGCAAAAACTCACTACAAGAAATTGCTTGATGCAGGTGTAAAGGTGTATGAATATACTCCCGGATTTGTCCATGCAAAAGTATTTGTAAGTGATGATGTTAAGTCGGTTGTGGGTTCAATTAATATGGACTACAGAAGTCTGTACCATCATTTTGAATGTGCAACATATATGTATGGTACAAGGTGTATTGAAGATATTAAAAGTGACTATAAGGATACACTTGCTAAGTGTCAGCAAGTTACATATGAAAGTATTAAGAATGATAAATGGTACATTAAACTAATCGGTAAAGTACTTAAGTTTGTTGCACCGTTAATATAGTTTATTATTTACTTTAAAATTTAATTTTACTTATTAAACCACCCCTAAAGGCAAATGCTTTTAGGGGTGGTTTTGCTTATATAGATTTAATTGTATGACACAGAATCAGCAATTTTTTCTAATGTGTCAGTATCAAGATTATCATTCCAACTGTAGAATGTTATTTCTTCATCATTATTATTAAAGGAAACATAGTCTGTTTTATAGATAACATTGTCAGCAGAAATTACTGCATCACCTTGTACTGTACTTAATGAATTTACTTCACCGTTAACTTTTATCATACTCTTAAAGTTATGGCTGATAATATTCTTTTCAGCTTTTGCATCATTGTTTAATGGTTCACCAAAGTCATACATATCTTCAGCTTTACTTTGGAAAAGTATTATCTTGTCCTTATCATTAGAAGTATCTTTAGAAAAATAAATCATTCCATTTTCCTTACTTTCATTCCAATCATTAGGTACTTTTATGGAAATTGTATTGCTTAATTTCACATCTTTCCAACCAAAATAAAAGTGAAAATCAATAAGGCTAAGAAATAAATAAGCTAGAGTACAAATGATAGCAACAATGACAGTTACAATAATCGCAATAGTTGCTTTGTGATGTTTTTTTAAAATAGTCATAGTAATCTCCTATCCAAATTTTTCTATTAAATATTTCTTGATTTTTTTAGTGTCGATAAGTAGGTCATTAACAAAAATTGCAAGGATAAAACAAGCAAAGACTAAGCCAAACAGAGTTTCACTGTCAAATTCCAAAAATTCATCAGCTCCAAAAATTGAAATTATGAGTAAAGCCAGAATTATAAGAATATCTACTATGTTAAGACAAGCAATGCCTACTATTCTGTAGTTACCTCTGAATTTAATCAATTTTCCGTAGAAAAATGGTTTTGCAGTAGTTTGACAACCAAAACGATCCTTGTTATCATCCTCATAAAATAAGCATAGAAAGTCCTTTTTGTTGCTTACCCAGTTGATACCTTTTCTGTTTTCACTGTACCTTCTGGGATATTTTTCTAGAATTTGATTTGATAATGTGTTTTCGATTTCTTCTATTGTACGGTTTGTCTTTATGTTTATAATCATATTTTACCTTTTCTATATAATTTGTAGAATGAAATTACTTCAAATCAGATACCAAAACAAAAATCACATTACAAAATAGGGGATTAATCCTACTATTATTGTTAATAGGGCAATGCAGAATAAATAATCCCTAGTACCACACCATAAATCATCATATAATTTTTTACTTTTTATGTAGCTGACAATTGTATATACAATAATTAACAAAGCTAATGGGATTGATATTACTGTCATTATAATATTGATGTACAGTGGAACATTTTTGAATATAGATATTTGCACAATAACAAAAATAATATCTATAATTTGAAGAAACATTAATATTTTATCATACTTATTTATATTACTTTTATTTCCGGAATGTTTCATAAGATTATAATTAACTACATTACAAAGAATACGGCAATAGCCCAACCCATAAGGATAACGGAGAAAAAGATTACCTGGAATGGGTTGCTATACCATGAGCCTGATGACTTACGATTTTTGATAGCAGAAATACCGGTAAGTACAAGCATAATTACAGCAGTAAGTCCCTCAAGAACAGACATTGCAACATTAAAACCAAATGGTGCAAGACGGAAGAAACACACCGATACAACTAAGAATACTGTACCTATAATAAATAATGTCATAAAAATTTTGTCTAAGTTTTTCATATTAATACCTCATTTCATATTTATAATAGTAGTTTATACTATTTATATGATATTGTAAAGTGATTTTTTGTTAATGTTTAACATTTAAAGGATTTCAAAAATCCCCATTATAGCTTTACTTAATACCATTTCATAACTAAAAAATATAAGTTGAAATATAGGGGAGATTGTGGTATACTGTCTTTGTAATTGAATAAGAATATAGGCAAGGGAAATACGGTGAAAGTCCGTTGCAACTGCCATTACTGTGAATTAAGCCAGATGACTTGCTATATTCAAGGTTTTAGTACTTTTGGGTAAGAAGAGTAACCATTTTTAAAGCATTACTATGGGTAATGTTTTGTTTTGGTGTCTCTTTGCGTTTTGCAAGGAGTTTTTTTATGCCCATTTTGTGTTATATTTTAGGTGTTTATGAAAAAGTTATTTGCTCTAATCCTTGTTGCTATCACAGTAATTCTATCATTTGGTATAGTAAATGTTTCTGCTAGTAGTGGTTATGTAACTATTAGCTTTCAGGACTATGGTATCCGTGGTAGTGACAAGGGAGATTTTCCTCATCAGCTTGGGAAAATCATTAACAAAACCAAAGTAAAAATTAATAAAAACGATACTATTGCAACTGTCACCTTAAGATTGTTAAAGGAAAAGGGTATCAAACCGGCATATACAGGTAAACCTGAAATGGGTGGTGGGTTTTACCTTGCATCAATTGACAACTTTACTACAGTCAGTGGAAAAAAGGTTAGTGACGGTTACGGTTTAGGTGAATTTTCTGTTGGTAGTGAAAGTGGTTGGATGATTAGCTACAACAATTGGTTTATCAATAAAGGTGCTTCAGAATTTTATGTAAAGAATAATGATGAAATTAAGTGGCAGTTTACTGCTACCGGTCTTGGTAAAGATATTGGTTGTGACTTTAATAACCCTATTGCAAAAATTAAGAATTTGCATTTTACAAGTGGTAAGCTGTCACCTAGCTTTTCTACTAATAATAAAAGCTATACCTTAACTTTGCCTAAAGGTAAAAGTACTGTTGCAATAAGTGCAACTTTGGAAAATTATTATTCTAGGGTAACTTATCATTATAATGGGAAAAGTTATAGTGATAATGAGTATTTTAAGGTAAAGAACAATACTTCAATTACAGTTAAATCTGTTTTTGACAATGGAGAAGGCAAAAAAGACAGTGATACTGTTACTGTTAAAGTGAAAATTCCTACTTCAAAAACTACTAAAAATACTACTGATAAAACCACAAAGAAAAATACTGCTAATAACAGTAGCAAAGCAGTTAATAAAAATTCTGTAAATAATAATACAGATAATAGTATTAATAGTATAGATAATAATTCTTCTAAGGAAAATAAAAATGTCGATAACAAGAAGAATGATACAAAAGAAATTGCTACTGATAACAGTAAAAATATCAGTAAGGAAACAGTAAGCAATACTGAAAATGTCAAGGGTAATAATGAAGATAATAATTCTAATGTTTCTGATAACTCTGATAATTTTAGTAGTGAAAGTAGTAATAATTCTGTAAAAGAAATTAATACTGTAAATGGATTTTTCATTTTTTTAATAATAATTGCAGGTGTAGTTGTTTTGGCAATTATAGCTTGCATTATGATATTATATAAAAACAACAAGGAGAGGAAACAATGAGGAAATTATTATCATTATTTCTTGCACTAGCTCTTGTTATTTCAACAGTAGCAACTTTTAGTGCAGAAGAAGAAAAGGCTTTTGACGGTTATATTTATATGACTGTTGAAAGAAACACTCTTGGTCAAGGTTTCGTTCAAGAACCAATTAAGGTTGGTTACTATGAGGGTGACTCTTTGGCAGATATTACAGAAAGAATGTTAGGCGACAGAAGTACATTTACAGGTGATATTTCAAACTACTACCTAGAAGGTATCAAAGATGGTGGCGAACCTGAAAATTGGACTTCTGATGAAATTCCTTCAGACATTAAGAATGCTCTTGGTAAAAATGTAAATGGTAGAACAAAGGACGATGTTCTTCAGGCTTTTGACTACACTTCATACAGTGGTTGGATGTTTACTGTAGATAACAAGGGTATTGATGTTGGTGCAGGTGGTGTTAGCTATGCTGACAAGGCAGACACAACTCACTATACAGACGGTAGTGTTGTAAGACTTCAGTACACTCTTTACGGCTATGGTGAAGATGTTGGTATTAGCTGGGGTATGATGAGCTTTGATACTACAAATAAGTTTGTAGATAGAAGTGACCTTATTTCTTATGTTGCTGATATTAATGACGAAAATGCTCAGAGTGAATACGGTACTGCTTATACAGATGCAGTTAAGCTATTAAACACTTGGAATGTAACAGAAGAACAGATTGATAATGCTATTAAGGCACTTGACGATGCAAAACAGTCAACACCTGATGAACCTGAGGACACTCACAATGTTGAGTGGGCCGGTGCTATGAACAACTTTAAGGACGGTAATCAAGTAACTGATACTAAGGTTGTAAAGAACAATCCTGAAGAAAAGTGGTCTTATGAACTTAACAGAACTAAGGGTTCTTGGGGTTCTTACTATGCCGGTCAGTCAGTAATTGTTGACGATTACCTATATGCAACAGGTGGTGGTAACCTACATAAGGTTGACACAAAGACAGGTAAAGGCGAAACTGTTGCAGTAGCAGGTTCAACAGCATTCTACTATGACTATGTTGCATATGGTGACGGAATGATTTTCGTTTCAACTTCAAATGATATTGAAGCATTTGACATTGATACTCTACAGTCACTTGGTAAAGTTAAGGGTACATTTAGTCAGTATCACCCTATGCAGTACAACAAGGGTTACTTAGTTTGTAACGGTAACATTTATAAGGTAAATAAAAATAGTGACAATGTACTAACTCAGGTTGGTGAAGGTACTATTGGTGGTGACTCATTTAACTGGTCACAAGGTGTATTTGCTAATAATTACTACTATGTAGTAGCAACAAATGATATTTACTGTGTTGACTACAAGACAAACACAATTAAGTATCAGTATAAGTATGATGAAAACCGTACTACAACTTTTAATATTGGTGGTGAACTTGCTTACGATAGCACAACAGACTATCTATATTGGGGTTCATACAAACAGAAAAACCTACATGCAGTTAAGCTAAATGATAATGGTGACTTTGATAAGGAAACTTATAAATCTGCTACTATCAGCCAAGAAACTGTATGTGCACCGGTTGTATATAACAACAGAATTTATGTAGCAGGTCAGGGTGGTACTATTGATGTTATCAACGGTAATCCTGATGACAATGACTTTTTAAGCACTATCTATACAACTAACAAAATCGGTATGAAGATTCAGAGTAACCCAATCCTTTCAACAGGTTACGAAGAAGAAACAGGTAATGTTTATATTTATGTTCAGTCATACAATGCACCGGGTAATATTTATTATCTAGAGGATAATGAAAACAGCACTTCCGGTGAACTAAAGCAGTTAAGCAACCTTTCAACAACAAGTACAGCAGCATATGCTTACGAACAGATTGCTATTGATGATGAAGGTCAAATCTACTTCTTTAACGAAGAAGGTTATCTATATTGCTATGGTGAAAAGCATATTCATAACTACACTTATGAAACTCTATTAAACGGTAAACACATTAAGACTTGTGATGGTTGTGGTGAAAGTGAAGAAGAATTCTGTACTTTCGAAAACGACAAGTGTATTTACTGTGGTGTAGAGAGAAGTAAGTATATTTATGGTGACATAAACCAAGATGGTGAAGTAACTGTTCAGGATACAACATTACTACAGAAGTATGTTACTAAGTTAGCTGAACTAAATGATGTTCAGAAAGAATGTGCTATGTTTGACCATATGGATAAAATTACTGTAAAATCTGCAACAAAGATTCAGAAGTATATTGCCAATCCGGAACTTGATACTTTAATTGGTGCATCATTCTATATGTATTCAAAATAATTAAATTTATAGGGGTAACTGATACTTCCTTAGGGGAGTATCAGTTATTTCCATATTTACAGTGGAGAAATAATGGAAGACAAGTTAACTAAAGAAGATTGTATAGTTCTTATTAAGAATAAATTTAATGAAAATAATGAATTGCCTAAGAAAAGTGACTTTACAGATTGGCAAGTTATGATGATAAAGTCCCACCTAGGTCCATGGCCAAGAGCCTTAGAAAAGGCAGGAGTAAAACCACCTAGGGATGACAAAAAATTATTAGTAAAACAAGAGAAACAAAAAAGAGCAAAGGAAAGAAAAGCTCAGTACAAGAAAAATTGTGAGAAAAATAATGAAGAATAAAAATTCTAATAAAGAAAATAAAACTATGAAATTTAAGAAATTAACTTTGACTGTAATATCAGTAATTCTGCTAATTATTATTAGTTGTACAACTTGTTTTGCAACTGACGGTAGTAGTGTTAGTGATGTTTACATATATATTATGTTTATTATTGTTACTGCAGTTGCAGTAGCTGAGGGTGTGTATATTGCATACCTAAAGATTTTTAAATTAAATAAAAAGGAAAAGAAAAATGCAGAGAAAAAGTAAGTTCCTAGTGTTGCCTATTGTTGTTGCAATTTTCCTTTCTATTATAAGTGTAGGTTCGGTTAGTACTTCACTAAAGGGTAGGGAAGAATATAACGCTACAGGAAAGTACCTTGCTAATCAATCCCCAATTGTAGGTTCAATCGGTGGTGAGTGGGAGGTTATCGGTCTTGCCAGGTCTGATTTAAATATAGACAAATCCTACTTTGAAAAATATCAGAATAATGTAGTAAATACTTTGGTGGAGAAGAATGGAGTTTTATCTACTGCAAAATACACAGAGTATTCAAGGGTTATCCTTTCACTAACTTCAATAGGCAGTGATGTTACTAATGTAAGCAGTTATAACCTTTTAAGTTATTTATCTGATTTTAATAAGGTAAAAAGGCAAGGTATCAACGGTCCTATATGGGCATTAATTGCACTTGACAGTAACAATTACGAAATTCCAACAAATGAAAATCCTAGCAACCAAACTACTAGGGAAAATCTAATTGAATATATTATAAGTAAAGAACTAAGTAACGGTGGATGGGCTTTAATCGGTAATACACCTGACCCTGACATTACTGCAATGGCTGTTACTTCTTTGGCTAAGTATTATAATTCTAATGAAGAAGTAAAAAAGTCGGTTGACAGAGGTATTACTGCTTTGACTAAGATGCAAAATTCTTCAGGAGAATTTTCTAGCTTTGGTACTGTTAACAGTGAAAGTACAAGTCAAGTTATTGTGGCACTTTGCTCATTAGGTATTAACCCTGACACAGATAAAAGATTTATTAAGAATGGCAAAAGTCTTGTTGACATTTTGCTTTCTTATTATGTTGGAAATGGTTTTTCCCACACTAAAGGCAGTAACTATAATCAAATGGCTACCGAACAATGTTTTTACGGTTTAGTGGCTTATTATAGGCTATGCAATAACAAGAATTTCTTGTATAATATGACCGATGTGTATGAAAAGCCTTATGACCCTACTGTAACAGAGGCTACAACAACAAAGCCTGTTGAGTCAAAACCTACTGTTACAAATTCTACTACACATAAAAATACAACTACCAATCCAACAAATACTACAAATAAAACCGAGATTGTATATACTACCGGTAGTTATAATTCTACAACAGAAAATAAAACTACCCCAACATATAACAACACAAATAATTATCAGCCTAATGATAATTCAGTTAATAGTGTTGTAAATAATAATACCGATAACAGTAGTGTTAGTGAAGAAACAGTAGCAGAAACTACTTCTAATACTGAAAGTACAACAGTGAGCAACACTACAACTTCGACAACAGAAAGTACCACAGTAACTAATAATTCTACTAAAGAAAATAAAAAATCTAATGTAATTACAAAGTCAAAGGACTATAAGGATGTGTTTATTAACCTGATTATGATTTTTGTGATAGGTATTCTTGCAGTGGTTTTAGGTACATTAATAATGATGATTAAGAAGAAACGTGATAAATAATGAAAATGATTAAGAAGATTATACCTTGTGTAATTGTAATGGTGATGATACTTTCTACCGTAACAGTTGCCTATGGTGCTGAAAGTAAAATATATTCTACAAAAGAATTAAAAACTATTTGTGATAATATTATAAATTGGAAAAAGTCTGACCAAAAAGTCAGTAAAGACAGTAATCTTTTTACCGGTGAATACCTAACTTATGCCGGTACTACTAATGGTGACTGGTATCCTATTGCTATGAATAGGCTTGGTTATGATGATGACTATAACGCATATTTAACATCTTTAAAGGACTATGTGGAAAAGTCATACAAAACTCCTCAGAAGTTAAGTAAATATAAGTCAACAGAATGGCACAGAATTACACTTTCTGTTTTAGCTTGTGGTGGTAATCCTACAGAATTTGGCAAAGATAAAGACGGCAACAGTATCAACCTAATTGCTGACGGTACATATAACAGAGATGGTTTAGGTAGACAAGGTATCAACGGTTACATTTGGGCATTAATTGCACTTGACAGTAACAACTATTCTGTACCAAGTAATGCACTTAACAGTAAGGAAAGCATTATTAACAGTATAATCTCAGCTCAAAACAGTGATGGTGGATGGGCTTTAACTAGTGGTGACTCTGATGTTGACTTAACTGCAATGGCTTTACAATCCCTTGCTAAAAATCAAGATTATAAAAATGTAAAAGACTCTATTAACAAGGCACTTAACTACCTTTCAAAAAGTCAAAAGAACAGTGGTGGCTTTACTAGTTGGGGTACTGAAAATGTAGAAAGTTCAAGTCAAGTTGTAATCGCACTTTCTGCACTAAATATTAATGCTCAAACCGATAAAAGGTTTATCAAAGGTAACAACACTTTACTGTCAGCTATAATGAAGTACAAAACTTCCGATGGTGGATTTACTCATTCTTATGTAAATGATAAGGATAACCCTACAGCAGTAGCAGGTAAATCAAATTCAATGGCTAGTGAACAAACATTACTTGCACTTTCATCATATATTCGTTATGTAAATGGAGAAAAGTCACTTTATGACTTTACCGATACAATTTCTAAGAAAAGTCCTTTGACTGATAAAGATATTGAAAAGATTAATAATTTACCTAAAGATTTAACCACAGAAAACTATGGTGATGTTTTAGCTTTATTGGAAAAGGCACAGTACAGTAAAAATGAAAAGTATGTTTCTACTCTGAAAAATGATAAAGCAGAAATAGAAAAAATACAGGAAAAAATCAACTCAATTAATACTACTATCAATTCACTTTATCCTATTGATAATGTGAAAATCAGCGATAAAGATAAAATTGAAAAGGTAATTGCTGACTACAATAGTTTAAGTAGTTATGACAAAACAAAAGTTTCAGGCTTTGATGATACGGAAAGAGCCTTAGCAGTAGTCAGTGAAAAAACAAGAAATATTATAGTTTTTGCAGTACTTACAGTTGTGGCAGTACTACTGATACTATTTGTAGTTTTACGAATCAGAAAAAGAATTAAGAAGAAAAAAGAAATTGATTTTGAGGAAGAATAGTGAAGAAAGATATTCTTGCGATTTTTGCCGGTATAATAGTAGTAATTATCTTAATAATGGGTACAGATTTTCAGTCTGTTGATGAATATTACTTAACCCATGTTGACGATATTAAACCGGATAGCAAAACAGTAACAATGACAATAGAATGTAAAACTGTCTTTGACAATAAGGATAAGCTAGATTCAAACTTAGAAAAGTATATTCCAAAGGATGGCTATATTCTAAAGAAAACTAGGTTTGTGCTTAACCCAAAGGATACTGTTTTTGATATTCTTGACAGAGTAACTCGCTACAAGAAAATCCAAATGGAATATCAGGGTGCTGACCTAAATAAATACGGTAGTGCCTATATTGAGGGTATTAACTACCTTTATGAATATTCTTGTGGAGAATTATCAGGCTGGATGTATAAGGTGAACAATAAGTTTCCTAAGTATGGTTGTTCTAATTATACTTTAAAAGACGGTGACGATATTGTCTGGTCCTATACCTGTGATTTAGGCAGAGATGTTGGTTGTGATTTTGTGGAGGAAAACAATGGAAAGTAACAAGTTAAAAAGTTTTGCCACAATTCATCCGGCAGTTTTAATGGTGTATTTTCTAAGTGAAATTGTAATTTCTATGTTTAGCACAAACCCTATAATTTTAGGTGTAGGGTTAGTTGGTGGACTTTTGTTTTTCCTAATGATTCAAGATATAAAGGTGTTTCTAAAGGATTTGACCTTTTACATTCCTATGTTCCTATTGATAACAATTATCAATCCACTATTTTCACACAACGGTGTAACACCACTGTTCTTTATGAATGGCAACCCTGTAACTATGGAGGCTATTATTTACGGTATGGATATTGCCCTAATGCTGATGGCAGTTATCTATTGGTGCAAGTGCTATAGCTTAATTATGACTACTGATAAGTTCCTTTATCTTTTCGGTAAGGCTATTCCTAAGCTTTCCCTTGTACTGTCAATGGCACTAAGGTTCATTCCTTTGTTTAAAGAAAAGCTACATGAAATCAGAAATGTACAAAGTTCAATAGGTCTGTATGACAGAAAAGGCTTTGTAAATAAAATCACAAGTGAACTAAAGGTGTTTTCTGCACTAATCACTTGGTCACTTGAAAATTCTGTAGAAACTGCCTCATCAATGAAAGCAAGAGGTTATGGACTAAAGGGAAGAACCCACTTTTCTATGTACAAATTTAGGTCAAGGGACTTAATTTATCTACTTGCTATTGTAATTTTCTTTGGCATAGTAATTGTAGGAATGGCTATGGGAGTAACTGACTTTAGCTTTTATCCGGAAATATCAAATTTTAATTTTGGCATTAATCAGATTATTGTATATATTAGTTTTGCTTTATTATCATTTATACCATTTGTATCAGAGGTTTGGGAGGTGATTGTGTGGAAATACTCAGTATCAAAGATTTAACATTTTCTTATCCGAATAAGGAAAACTTTGCACTACAAAATGTGAACCTATCTATTAACAGTGGTGACTTTGTTGTGGTGTGTGGTCAGTCAGGTAGTGGCAAAACTACACTGCTTAGAATGTTAAAAAAAGAAATTGCACCACATGGGGAAAAGCAAGGTGCAGTTTATTATAAGGGTGAAGATGTAGAAAAGCTAGATGACAAAATTTCTGCACAAAAAATCGGCTTTGTATTCCAAAAGCCTGACCAACAAATTGTTACGGATAAGGTGTGGCATGAACTTGCTTTTGGTCTTGAAAGCCTAGGTTATGACTCTGACTATATAAGACTGAGAGTAGGGGAAATGGCAAACTACTTTGGCATTACAAGTCTGTTTAGGAAAAAGACTACTGAGCTTTCAGGTGGTCAAAAGCAGTTGATGAATCTTGCCTCAGTTATGGCAATGTCACCTGATGTTATTATTCTTGATGAACCTACTTCTCAGCTTGACCCTATAACTGCCAATGATTTTATTACAACCTTAAAGAAAATCAATGATGAACTTGGACTAACTGTAATTATTATTGAACATAGATTGCAAGAGGTTTTCCCTATTGCCGATAAGGTTGCAGTTATGGAAGATGGCAAGGTGATTTGTTACGATACACCTAGGAATGTGTGTGAAAAGCTAAGTAACCACCCTATGTCACAGGGTTTCCCTTCAGCAGTACGAATTTGGCAAAAGTCCGGCAGTAAAGGTGAATGTCCTTTAACAGTAAAGGAAGGTAGAAATTTTATTAACTTAAATTTCTCTGAAAGAAAATTACCTTTGCGAAATACTATTCCGAATACAGAAGATATTATCACCCTAAAGGATGTATTCTTTAGATATGAAAAAGGTGGAAATGACATTCTTTCCGGTACAAATTTAAGTATAAAAAAAGGTGAACACTTCTGTATTTTAGGTGGTAACGGTTCAGGCAAAACCACAACCTTGAAAATTCTTGCAGGACTTCTAAAGCCATACAGAGGTAAGGTTATTATTGATAACAACAAAATGACTAAGAAAACCACTGCCGATTTTAACCGACTTGGTGTTGCAATGTTGCCACAAAACCCTGAATCTGTTTTCCTGAAATCCAGGGTAATTGATGACTATACAGAACTTTGCAAAATTAAGGGAATTGAAAAGTCAAATTATGAAGATAAGATAAATTCAGTAGCTGAAAAGTTAGGTATAAAGGACTTATTAGAAAACCACCCTTATGACCTTAGTGGTGGTGAAATACAGAAATGTGCTTTAGGAAAAGTCCTGATTTCTGAACCGAAAATTCTCTTACTTGATGAGCCTACTAAGGGTGTGGATGCTTACAGTAAGCTTTCTTTAAGCAAGATTTTGCAAGAGATTAAATCAGATGGTGTGACAATTATTACAGTAACTCATGATGTGGAATTTGCCTCAATAGTAGCAGACAGATGTGGTCTTTTCTTTGATGGGGAAGTGCTGTCCTCACTTGTACCACAAGAATTTTTCTCAAAAAATAATTTCTACACCACAGCATCAAGCAGAATTTCTCGTGATAAATTCGCAAATGCAGTTACTGTTGATGATGTAGTTTCTCTAATTAAGGAGGAACAAAATGGCTAAGAAAATAATTAAACTTTCATTTCTGATAATATTAGTACCACTTGCAGTTATATTAGGTGTGGTGGTTTTTAAGGATAGGTCATATGCTTGGGTGTCACTTTGTGTGGCATTATTTTCCCTAGTACCACTATTTTTGACCTTTGAAAAGAAGGACACCAATACCACAAAGTTAGTTATCTTAGCAGTAATGATTGCACTTTCAGTAGCCGGTAGATTTCTATTTTCATTTATTCCACATTTTAAGCCTGTAACTGCAATGGTGGTGATAACCGGTATTTATATGGGTTATGAATATGGCTTTATTTGTGGTGCATTTACGGCTTTAATTTCTAACTTTATTTTCGGTCAAGGACCATGGACACCATTCCAAATGTTTGCTTGGGGACTGATTGGATTACTTGCAGGGTTACTTGCTAAAGTTCTTCAAAAGAATATTATTATTCTACTTGTTTTTGGTGCATTAGCCGGTGTTTTATTCTCATTTTTTATGGATGTGTGGACAACATTTTGGTATGACGGTACATTTAACTTTTCAAGATTTATTGCAAATATTGTAACTGCAATCCCTGTTACAATCACCTATGCCATTTCAAATGTGGTGTTCCTCTTTGTACTAATAAAACCAATCGGCAAAAAACTTGAGCGTATAAAAATAAAATACGGTCTTTAATTTATCTTTTATTATTTCAAAATATTGTAGTAATTGTAAATGTTGATTTAAAATATAATAAATATAGGTGATTATAATAGTAGGGTAATTATTTATATATAGTTCCTATTGGATAGAATTTGAAATATAAAAATAAAAACTTTAAAATAAAAATAAAGAGTACAGTTGAATTGATTTTAATTTCTCAGTTCATCCTGTACTCTTTTTATTTTTTCAATTTTGATTTTGGATAAGATAAATTGGTTTTACAAATTAGGGTTAGTGGGGATGTTGCAAATTATATAAAAGTGTATACTATGTCCTTTCTCTCTTATATACCAAGTTATTGCACAATTAATAATACAACAATATTTTGTAGCATAAACAGTACCGATTTTTATATCATATTATGGCTTACAGGTGTAGGGGCGAACAGTGTTCGCCCGTAATGAAAGTGTGATATCTATGGGATTTTTG